>JAUWHQ010000145.1 GCA_030605805.1 Methanosarcinales archaeon
CTTTTCGTTCGACGGAACCGGTTTTAGTGCCTCTAATAAGGAAAATTATGCAGATAAACGTCAAAAACAGAATTCTAAGAAGAATCATAAGAAATCAAAGTCTGCAACCGAGGAGCAGGCAGACGACAGTTTTCCGAAATCAAACTCATCTGCAAAGATGGGGTTCTCTTATGCTGTTATGGGTGTAGGGGTCAACTATAAGATGATTTCAGGCATATTCATAAGCCCGGATCACTCCATTGGAGAAACCACAATGTTTCCGGAGGCTTTTAACCAGACACTCGATTGCCATCCCAATATAGATGGCGTTCTTGGGGATGGTATTTACGGGTGTCGATGGATTACCAATCTGGTTTCGGAAAATAACGCCACACCATACTTTATACCCCGCGAGCATTCGTGACTTTCAAAAGCATTGGGGCAATGGGGTGGTATGATATGCTGTATTCACTCTGGGAAGATCCTCAGGAGTGGTTAGAAGAATATCATAAGCGTTTCAATCTCTGAAACGGTCAATTCGATGGTGAAGCGCCGATTTGGCGCAGCCGCTCGAGGAAGAGACTTGATTCGCGGAAGGCGACCGAGACTCGGTTGAAACTTGTGGGGCACAATATCCGAAGAGCTCCGATATCTTGAGATCATGGGTGACGTGGTACCTGGCTGGCGCAGGCAGGGGTATCAGGGGTATCGGTGAATTTTGTCCCAAGCCTCCATGACCCTCTATGACACCCATGAGCATGAAAATATGCTTTGGTTCCCCCAAAACCCCCACACCTGATTTTAGTGTCGAGTAACAGATTGTAGTGAGACGAACGCAAGAGGTCGGTACTTTTTGGCGGTTATAACCCCGAGTCCCAAACTGATCCGGCAGCGGATAGTACCCATGAATGTCGCCTTCCATAAGGAATGAGCACGCATAAGCAAACTATAACTCCACCGGTCGCTGCTGTGTTCGTCTCGAGGTGAACAAACGTGGAACCGATACTTGAAAGTTGCTGTGGACCCGGATGTTCATAGAGATCAGGTGACTGCTTGCATAGCAACAGGGTCACTTGACAGGGCAAAAGAGAAATTCATCGTGAAAGAGTTCTCTGCAATGACTTACAGGCTTCGAGATGGCTGGCATCATGGCTCAAAGATCATAATGTCAAAACCGTAGCTATGGAAAGCACTGGAGTTTACTGGAAACCCATCTTCAACATTCTCGAAGATGATTTCGAGATAATCCTAGCGAATGCTGCCCGTATCAAGAACGTTCCCGGATTAAAAACGCAAACTTTTCACAAAAGTTTGATCAAAAACTGTCGCTATGGACTCGTGCCTGCAAGTTTTATTCCAGCCATTGGATATCCGAGAGCTGAGGGATCTGTGCCCGGACGCGAAAGAAGTTAACCGAGGATAGGACCTGTCATAAGAACAGGATCCACAAGACCCTTGCAGGATGCGAACATCAAACTCATCATCGGTTGCGACCGATATCTTTGGTGTTTCAGGGCATGCGATGATCCGGGCTCTGCTGGAGAAGGATGACCTATCACCGGAGGAGATCAAATCCATGACAAAAGGTAAGCTTGGAAAAGATCGGTCTGCTCATCAAAGCACTGGGTGGCAAGGTCACAGACCATCACAGATTCCTGTTGAAGATGCACTTCGAGCATATCGACTCCATCTCCAGCCAGATTGCTCTACTTGATGAGAAGATCTATCAAAAGCTCGAAATACACAACAAGGAATTCGAGCTTATCCGGACAGTCCCAGGCATCAATGCGATCACTGGCGCATCGATAATCGCTGAGATTGGAGTTGATCCGGTCTCGGTTTCCAAGCGAACATCACCTCGCATCCTGGGTGGCAATGTGTCCGGGGAATAATGAGAGTGCAGGGAAAAGGAAGAGTGGTAGGACTCAGTCGTTGCAACAACTACCTCAAAACCACGCTGGTGGAAGCAGCCTCTGGCAGCTTCAAGGACAAAAGGTACCTTTCTCGGTGCAAAGTACCATATTACCGCTAATACGTGCGTGGATGTAAGAGAGCAGCAGTCGCGATTGGTCATCAGATCCCAAAAAGCGGTCTACCATACCATATCCAGAGGCGAATCCTACAAGGAGATCGTGAGCTCTAATCTGCTCGAAACCGAAAGTCTGAGGCAAGAAAGCGGTCAATAATCCGAGAACTGGAGAAGCTTGGCTACAGTGTCCGGAAAGTTGAAGCATCTACTGGATAGCGGTTATTTCCCCATATCGTCGATATATGACTGGGTTATTTTAAGCTGATGCAAATAGCCCCCTCTTCCGAGGGTAGTGCATACTATAAAGATTTATTCTTATGATATGGCATATTTAGAGATGCAAACCGGGCAGTTCGGCAGACTTAATCCTATTTGAAAGCGTTAGTCGCTCGTGATTCCCGAGGTTATCTTGGCGGCATGTCTATTTTCGGAGCAAAGCCAGTGGCAGCAAAAGTATCATGGTTATTCTAGCCAATATTGTATTTATCTTCATTTATACCGCCTTCATCGTTGCATCACCTGTTGCAGATTCCCAGTATTCCTCGACCGCTCTCTTAACCGTGGGTTCCACTTCCATTCCTGCATCCATGATATACCGGGCAGTGACAGGAAGTATATTCATGACCTCATAGCCGTTGCCGACATCGATATGTTCAGCACCAGTACTAACCCACTGCCCACCGATCGAGAAACCGCCTTTCTCGTGAAGAGAGGCACCAGCATGAACCATCCGATTGGCTCCTGCCATAATCCAGAGCTGGATCTGTTGCGGATCGCTGACATTGATGTAGATATCGCGGAAGATCAACCTGCCGATCGCAACAGTCCTCGCAGCCTCTATCGGCGAAGGGGGGATGATCGTCCCTTCAAGAGGGCTTCCCGGGTGGACTCTGAGCCATGAGACTGCGAGCTGGTAGAAGTTCTCCAGTTCTTTGAGGTAGAATAGGTGATCTACGCGATCCTGATAGCTCTCTCCTATCCCGGTCATGATCACGCTGATCAAGGGGACTCCGTTATCATTGATCAGATGAGCCAGCTCTTTTCTCTTCTCCAGACTATCTCCAGGCTTGATTTCGTGGAATATCCTCTCATTCATCGTCTCAAACGAACTCGTTATGGATTCAACTCCAAGCCTCTTCATCTCCTGTATGTGCGCTTCTTCCAGTGCCGGTCCCACATTGACCCAGACATCGAGCCCGGATTCTCTGAGAACCTTCAGAATTTCGATCACGGTTGGTCCGGCATCCTCCGGATTCGTCCCGCCCCCGATCTCTACGGTGGTCGTTCCCGTCCTCTTGAATGCCTCTGCAATCTCTTTCAGTTGCCCGGAACTCACATTCCAGCCTTCCCACTTGTATCCGGGGGTGGCACGTCTACAGTACTTGCACGGCGGATCGATCTTACACTCTATGTTGCTTCCCATCCAGCCATCCAGACGGAAAAGGTTTCCGCACTCTTTCTCCCGGACAGCTGTCGCCGTTTCAAAGAGTTTCAGATATTTAGCAGGATCTTCAGTCTCTTCAAACAGAAAAAGAGCTTCTTCTCTGGTAATCGCCCTATCCAGAGCGATCTGTAACGTTTCTTCAAATTCCATCTCATATATCTCCTTTAGTTCTCTTAATTGGTCACCGGCTTCGCAATGATCTCGATACTGCTCTGATAGCGACCGGATTTATCCACGAGTTTCAGTCGTCTGGTGCCGACATCTTCTCTACCCTGCGCTGCTGCCGAGTTCATCCATATCTCCTTCGGCAGAATGAGCGGAGCATCTGATATGATCTCAAATCCGCATTCGTTGAAGATCTCATCGAGTTCCGAGCGATAGTACGACCTCATCATCCTGTAAAAGGGTGTCTTCTCGCCACTCCCCTTGGTGACATAACCGATTGGTTCTATCCCCTTCCCATTCTCATCGGGTGGATGGCGGGTGAGATAGAAGTAACCCATCTCTCTATCGAAGAAATCATCCTCGGTTGAGTATTTTTCCCTGATCTCCCTATCGATGACGTTGGCTCGAAAGAGACCGGTTGGCTTGAGTACCCGCCTGAATGTCCTGAGTGCAGCCAGCGGATTGATATCCTGAAATGCATTGGTCATGATGATCCGATCAACAGAATGATCCGGTATCTCAGAGAGGGAATCAGAGTCCACATCAGCGCAGATAAAGACTGGTTTTACCTCTGTTTCTACAGTCCGGATGCGATCTCTCACCAGATTCAACATTCCCCGGGACATATCAACAATGTAATATCTGTTGAGTCCCCCAGCCTTCTTAACAACCGCCTCTGCAAACTCCCCCCTGCCAGGTCCAACCTCCATTGCAATCCGTGACTCCACAAACCAATCGGTTGCAGAGTTGATCCATTCCGGATCGTTTACCGGGCTTGGAAAATGACGGGGCTGGGCGATTGCTGCCGCAGCCTCGTAGTATTCCGGAAATACGTGCTTGGTCACTGCTCTTTCGATCGTCAACGTTCTCTCGATCATGTTCTCACCTTCCATCCGGATACAGCTCCGGATGGTACACGAAGATACCGTGTTCCTTCACGTCGTAGTCGATACCCATGAATCGATCCAGATATTCCTGATGGAAAGCCTGTGGATCCATCTCCTCGAAGAGCTCCGGATGGAACCATTTCGCATAGTACTGAGCCGCTACAACCGCATGCGGTCCGTCATGGAGCTCGATTGTTAGCAGATAGACGTTTCCGGTTTCCACTGCCTTTATGTAATTCCAGCCAGGTCGGCTCATTATGTCATCCCTTGCCACCTTTATCCCTGCCACATCATCCACATCATAGCCGGTACCTCTGCTTGGTATCTTGATGATGATATCCGGATTCTGGTCTACCACCCATTCGGAGTCTATGGTAAGGCTGTGTGGTGAACCCACACCGGTCAGATCAGCAGCGATATTGGTGCCACCTGCCATCTCGCACATCTGACCTGCGCCTGATAACTTATTGAATGCCAGATAGGGCTGGCACCACTCTATGTATACCGTTGGCTTCTCGTCGTCTGTCAGTCCTTCTGTTTGCTCTTCGATTGAACCGATATGGCTATCAAAGAAATCGATGAACTCTTCTGCCTCGTCCCTTCTGCCAAGGATGTATCCCATTATCTCAAATTGCGGCATGTCGATGTCAAAGGTGAGGCGAACGACCTTGATGTCCGTTCCAGCGAGTTTATCATCAAGGACTTCGGGACCTGGGCGAAATTCGTAGGTGAGCAGAACGTCCGGGTCGAGGCTTATTATCGCCTCGATGTCCGGTCCCGCACCCCAGACACCTCCAACGCATGGCAGTTCACTCATCACAGGATAGAGTACCGGCTTGTCCTGTATTTCCGTACCTACACCGATCACTTTGTCTACTGCTCCAAGCACCTTGATCCCGTCAGCCTGGTTGTCTGCAAAAGGAATCATTCCTTCCACCGGCTTATCAACCGTCACTATATTTCTGGGGTAGCCTTCGTGGCTATCGATGAACGT
>JAUWHQ010000148.1 GCA_030605805.1 Methanosarcinales archaeon
CAACTCGAGAAGATCTGCCGTGTAACGCCCCCTGACCTCGTGATCTTCGTGGACGAGGCTGTTGCCGGCAACGACGCTGTGGAGCGGGCGCGTGAGTTCAATGAGACCGTGCCGATATCGGGCAGCATCCTGACAAAGGTCGATATGGATACAAGAGGCGGCGCAGCAATCTCGATTGCGCACGTCACCGGCAAGCCTGTGTTATTTCTGGGCACAGGGCAGAAGTACGGCGATCTCATGAAGTTTGATGCGAAGTGGTACGTGGATCAGTTGTTTTGAGTGGGGGTATGTGGATTTGTGGCTCTTTGCTCGTTTTTATTCCGGGAATTATCCGAAGTAAAAATGATGCGATTAAAGTGATGCGATCAGGGAAGGATGCACCAGATACACACCGGGCGCAGGCATACCAGAACTTCGGGAGGCGCTTTCAGAGAAGTTCCTGCGTGACAACAACATCACAGCGAGTCCTGACGAGATCATTGTGACGTCCGGCGCAAGCGAGGCGCTGCACATCAGCCTGCAAGCCCTGGTTGAGCCGGGTGACGATGTTCTGGTCCCTGATCCGGGTTTTGTCTCGTACATGGCGCTATCGCGTATTGCAGGTGGGCGGGTGATCAGTGTCCCGCTCGTCGATCTTTGTCTCGATCCCGACGTGGTGGCTGAGCAGATCACACGCAATACGAAGGTCTTAATCGTGAATTCGCCGTCAAATCCGTGTGGAACTGTCCAATCGAGAAAGGAGATACAGGCATTCGCAGAACTTGCCGAGGATCACGATTTCACGATCATCTCTGACGAGGTCTATGAGTTTTTCATCTACGAAGGCGAGCATGTCAGCCCCGCGGAGTTCACAGACAATGTGGTCACAGTGAATGCAGCCTCCAAGACCTACGCCATGACCGGCTGGCGCCTCGGATATCTGGCAGCGAGACCCGAGTACATCGAGCAGTTTCACAAGGTGCACCAGTATGTGCAGGCGTGCGCAAACTCGGTTGCGCAGATGGCAGTACTTGCAGCGATCACCGGTCCGCAGGACTGCGTGACAGAGATGCGGGATCGGTTCAAAAAGAGGCAGGATATTCTGCTGGGCGGGCTTCGAGAGATGAATGTTGAGTGTGCGACCCCGGCGGGCGCGTTCTACGTCTTTCCACGGGTAGGGGATGGCGACCGCACCGCGGCAGATCTGGCTGAACGCGGCGTGATCACGGTGCCAGGGTCAGCATTTGGCATATATGGTGCGGAGCATATCCGCATGTCGTATGCCATAAGCGAGGCAGACATCGTACGCGCACTTGACCGGATGCGCGAAAGGTTTTGATCACCGGGATGTGATTTCTCGAAATGATTTTGCCTTTCCGAACTTCCGCAGAACAAGTTTCCAGAGCCGAAATATAACCCATATTCACCCCATTGTCGATCCGGGTCAACTGAGCATCAGGAAGTCCCTGTTCCGGTCAGGGCGCGTATATCGGGGATGGTTTTCTTTTCTGTGCCTATTCGCGCAAAACCTCTAAAAAGGAAACAAATACTTATGATGAATAGAACTCAAATGAACCTCCCAGCAATGTCGACAGGGAAGATACTTGGGGATTGAGTCTCGGGGAATGTCGGAGAACATCAGATAAAATGCCATATTACCTTATAGAGTTTAGATTTCATGGATACGCCAGGAAATATCTTAAAAAGTCAATTTTCGATGTTGCAAGAAGATTTCGTGTTAAAGGCGTAACAAGAAGGAGACCGGTTCCGCATATTACATTAATAGGTCCTTTTGAAACGAGAAAGATAAAAAGAGTGATTGAGGCTGTGGAAAATGTCGCTAAGAAGTACGATCTTGTGGATTTCAAACTCAGTGGGTTTGGATATTTCGATAACCCTGAAGGCAAGGTCATTTATGCTGATATCGAACCCTCAAAGGAACTGGTGGGGCTGCGATGGGAATTAGCAAAGGAATTGATGAAATATGTCAGACTCAAGGAGTGGGAACGGAGAGAAAGATTCTCGTTTCACGCTACAATCGCTTTTAAGGACATCGATAAGAAGTTTTCTAAGATCTGGAGCTACCTGAAACACAAAGAAAAGCCCAACATCAATCAGCATCTTTTGAGAATAACGATCATAGGAAACGGCGGTAAAATAATCTGTGAATACGATCTCATGCTCAAGAGGTTGTTGAACCGGAGAGACGCGTTAAGTGGAAAGGTCTGGAAGAGAACGATTTTTATGTTTCGAGTGAAATTATTCCGCAGAAGATTATTGGCGGCGATTAGAAAGCTATTTAGATGGTAGTGCAGCAGTTCCGAATGTCAGGGAAGTTTCACCTTTGATTTGGAACTTGGGATGTGTGTTTCGGAACCTCAAATCTCCCCTGGTTGCTTTTCAGCACTTTCCCAATACGCCAAACCTGTATCTCCGCTGGTGCAGGGTCCGCCCCCC
>JAUWHQ010000058.1 GCA_030605805.1 Methanosarcinales archaeon
AAAGATTACACTACCGATGTCAAAACGCTTACAGGAAACGCTGACCGCTGGAAACAGAAGTTTAATTTACCAAAAGTTATCATGGTTTTTGATCGCGGAATGGTCTCAGATGATAACCTGAAGCATCTGGAAGACAGTAAGTGGAATGGCTCAGCGCACGGTTCAGATAATTGTTGAGTCGTGACACCCGCGTGTCGAGAGTCTCTTTCGCTTCGATCATATCGCTAAACCATAAGGGATGGACAAGGGATGGACAGCCAGCCGGCAACAATGAACTCTTCTGACATCCTTATTCTCCTGATTTTCACCTGCAAACCGGAATATCTTCTTTCAGAAGTTTTTTTAACTCCTGAAAGCGAATGTATTCCCTTTGTCTGTAAATGACCGCTTTAAACCACATCCTACTTAACATTTCGTGTAAGATCAAAAACCCCCGTCTCGATCTCTAAGAAGTGCCCCCCGAGCACCGGATGCACCGTACCAGCGCATTCACACCCCCTTATCCTCGGAAAGCCCATAATCCATCACCGCAGCGATCGGCTCAACCATCACCTCGATCCCTGCTTCCTGGATGGCTGCGATGACATTGAGCCCCGCGAGTATCGAGATTCCAGCCATGCCCGCATCGACTGGCACGCCAAGAATACTGCCCTCCCCGACCTCGTAGCGTGTGGTAATCCCATTTTCAACCGCACTATTCAGAATTTCCGATGCCGCATCCTTCGATGATGCCGGAATCTGCCTGACGTTCGCAAGCGCAAGCCCTGCCCCGGTCTCTGCGATCTCCAGTACCGAGGTCATCTTACGCGAGAGGAAGACCTTCATCGGGTCGATCGATGTGCCGGTGTAGCCGATCAGATCGGTATACTGCACAGCATCGCCATCCTCGATCCGCAGCACTCCACCGTACCTGGTGTTGACAGGGATGCCGTGTTTCAGGAGAAGTCCGTCGCAGGTGATGCTGCAGATCGTGGCGATCCCGACGTGATCTTCCGGAATGCTAACGTTGTAGTCGCCGTTCTCAACAATCCTGATTCTGCTGTCCATGCCGCACCCTGATTCTGTTAGATACTTGGCGATCGCAAGCGCATCATCGAGATCATCGCGCCTGATGACCGAGAGGTTGACGATCAGATCTCCCCTGCCCGACGCCAGATCAAAATCTGTCCGGTAGATCATCTCTTCGATCCGTGTGAGCACGAAACCGATGCGATCGTGGACCAGCGCCTCATCAAGTTCCTTTTTACCGAGCTCTGTGATGGTTCTGCCAGCATATCCCTCGCGTCTGGTAAGCCCGCGCTCATCGAGTATCCGCAGGTGGTACCTGACGCCCCGCTCGCCCAGCGCATAGCCCCGTTCCTTCAGAACGTCTGAGATGATTCTCGCGCCAACCGCGCCGCCATGCTCATCGATCACATGCAGTATCTCTATGAGTTTTCGCTGAATCTGCGGATCATCGGACGGAATCATAACAGAAATGAGGATTGTAAGTACTTAAAAACAATCTTTTCGCGGGGCTGCTCTGGGGTCACTCTGGTGTTCGATCAGAGCTCTGTGAATGAACCCAAATATTTCAGAAACCGAAATGTTTTGCAACCATCGAATCGGTTTGATTAAAATCCGAGACTTTTTATTATCTTCTGGAATGGGTTCGGAAAACCACAGAGAGCTCAGAGGACACAGAGAAAACAGCAACTCTCTGTGCCCTCCGCGTCCTCTGTGGTTAATTTTCTTCGCCATAACCCATCCACCCAGAAGAAATTAAAAAGCCACTAAAATCCTGAATTTCCGATTCGCGGGCACCCGCACTAACGTGGTGGAGGGCGTTGTTCGATTCTTACGAAAAACCCATGATCTGCCACAGATAAACAATCGAGAGCGCGTCGTTGCCACAGATCAATGCGCAGCCATCCTGAATCTACGCTGCAAGATGTAAACACAGATCAGAATCAGCCCAGCCAGAAACACACCGATGATCTGCGCCTCGACCGATGTTGCAAACCCGTGCTGGGATGCCCATAGCCCGCTTCGTGTGACAAATGTTGCGAATATGACAAGAATGAACGATAGCATCAGAAGCGCGGGCGCGGCAAGTCCGTATTCGCGATGCCGTTTCATCCGGAACTGTGTATGGAGGTACGCAGTCAGAACCACCCACGGGATGAGCGAGGATGTCTCCACGGGGTCCCAGCCCCAGTACCATGCGCCCCATCCGAGAACCTCGTAAGCCCAGAATCCGCCGATACCGATCCCAAGCGTCATGAAGAGCCACGTAATCCTGCTCCATGGCTCAGCAATCTCCATCCATCGCCGGTCGCC
>JAUWHQ010000006.1 GCA_030605805.1 Methanosarcinales archaeon
ACGGATTCAGGAGCGAGGGTGGCGCAAGGAACGTTGCCCGGCGGGACGGCATGGGGATTGTGATGCTCGATGCGGTGCTGCGGATGAAGACGCTTCCCCGGCATTATTTTCAGGCGATCGGATCAGGAACCGGCGGCATTGCCGCATGGGAGGCTTCCATCCGGTTGATCCGGGACGGGAGATTCGGAGACCTTATGCCGCACCTTCATCTGGCACAGAGTTCTCCGTTTGCGCCGATCTTCAACGCATGGGCAGGCAACAGGCGCGTGATCTCCCAGGAGGACGTTCCAGACAAATCCGTGATCAAAGAGACGTACACAGACATACTGTCCAACCGAAACCCGCCGTACGGCATCAGAGGAGGGGTCGCAGACGCGCTCGCCGATACCGGGGGCATGGTCTACGCGATTGAGAACGATGAAGCGCGCGATGCAAAGCGGATGTTTGAGGAAGCTGAGGGCGTGGATATCCTGCGTCCGGCTGCAATCGCTGTTGCTGCGCTGTGCCGAGCCGTTGATAGAAATTCGGTCGATCCGGATGACACGATTCTGCTCAATATTACAGGAGGCGGCTTGTCCCGGCTGAAAGAGGACTATTCGCCCAACCATCTGAGTGCAGATCTTGTGATAGGGGCGGACGCTATGTCGGACGAGATTTTAGATGAAATTATGGAGATATTATGACCGACATTTCAGATATTTCAGATATCACGATTTTAGGTGGCGTTGACAAGGATTGCAACCCGGAATCCATCGATGAGGTGCATATACGATCAGGAGAGATCGTTGGCATCGTGGGTCCGACAGGTTCGGGAAAAAGCACGCTCATCTCGGACATCGAACAGCTTGCAAGGCGTGATACACCCTCAAAGCGAAAAATACTGATCAATGGGGAAGAACCGGATCAGGGACTGCGAATGGATACGAAAAAGAAGGGAATCGCCCAGTTGTCGCAGAATATGCGTTTTCTTGCCGATATGACCGTCATCGATTTCCTGCGGATGCATGCGAAGAGCAGGGGTAAAAACTCTGATACGCCGGAGCGGACGATCGAAACCGCGAACCGCCTGACAGGCGAGCCCATCTCCGCGGATAGCCAGCTAACCATCCTGAGCGGCGGGCAGTCCAGAGCATTGATGGTCGCAGACATCGCAATCATCAGCGATTCGCCTGTGGTGCTGATTGACGAGATCGAGAACGCGGGAATCAAGAAAAAAGCGGCTTTAAATCTGTTATCTGGAAAAGGGAAAATTGTTCTGGTCGTGACCCATGATCCTGTGCTTGCATTGATGACAGAGCGGCGTATCGTCACAAAGAACGGCGGAATCGCCGAGATCATCGAGACGACCGGGGCTGAGCGGCAGATATGCGCCCGGCTCTCAAAGATGGATGAATACCTGATGGAACTGCGCGAGGCGATCAGGTGCGGCAGGTCAGTGGGATGTGTCAAGCCATGCGCGGGCATGGATCAGCCGTTACGGCTGTAATCATACGATTCCACCATTTTACAGACTCCTTCCTCGAGTTTTATCCCGGCATCCTCTTCATACATGTCCTCTATCCTGCTTTCCCTGATCAACTCGTTTATACTTTCGAGTTTCTCTTTAAAGAGCGCTTTTGCATCATAGCCGTGATCTTCCATGAGTGCATAAACAATATGGTATTGAGCATGTAGAGTTTTGTCAAGACTGCGATATACTTCGCCCAAAAGGCTTTTCAAGGTGGAATCGACACTCTTCTCGTAAAAATCGTTCTCCACAAGTATATCTGCGTCCAGATAGGTGACGTTTATGATGGCTTCCTCTTCCGGTCGCTTAAACACGAATTTCTCGATGATATCTGCGGTATTTGCGCCTTTGTACCATTTTTCCTGCTGTGCCCTGGAGATTGCAGCGCATAGCCGCCATATCCATGGCGCATGTACAAAGATGCGGTAATCGTAGTACAATTTATTGATCACCGGATCATCCAGCGCCAGAATACCATCGACGATGACGATGGTGTTCTTAACAGGCTTCAATTTCACTCCTGCCTCTCCGGACCACTCGGTCAGACGATTGATCCTGCGGAATAACTCGGTATTATTTTCAGACAGTCGATGACCGAGCATGGCGGATTTATCATCCAGAAATCGTCCGATCCTTGTATATCTCACACGAGAGACCTGATCGAATACAGGGTGATAGATCGTATGTCCCACGTTTATAGCCACCAGATCGTCCCATAACCGTTTGAGAGAATATTTCTCCCGGATTCCACCCCGCTTCCGCTTCTCTTTTTGTATCAGGTAATCATCCATCGTTATTATTTCCACTTTCACCCCCTTCAACCGTTTATCGCTTCTACCGAGTTCCTCCAGCCGGTTCTTGAGCGTTTTGATAAAATAGGACTTCCCACCCCCCGACGCGCCAGCTGCGCCAATAATGGTCTGGACGGATAGTTTTCGTTCTGTGTAGAATATTTCGGCTATTTTGGATGGAACAACTTCTTCTGCTTCGTCTATCATCATTTTTACGTCTGGTTCCATCCCCATCTTCATCTGCTTGTCCTGCAGCGCACAGAGAGCAGCACCTACAGCGCCCTGCCAGTTTTCAGGAGTCCGCTCATATCTGATTATCTCTTCTTCTGTTTTAGTCTCCTCTGTTCTGCGCAGAATCTCTATCCTGAGCCCCGGGAATTTGTTATTGATCCCTTCCGCAAAACCCTTGACGATCTCATCCCTCACTGCACGCTGATTGACCATGCCGCCACTGAGCACCACCCAAAACCCTGAAACGCCCATTAACCGCGCCAGTTCCCCGAATAAAATCGAGAGATTCTCCCCGTACTCCCTGAACACCTTTGCTGCGATCTTTGATGCCGCCCCACCGCCACCACCATATTTCAGGATGACACTGACATCCCTTGCCAGCAGACACCGTTCTCCTTCTCCGCCGCCATTTCCGCCTCCATTCCTGGATCCTGCCCTGCCCGCAAAATCGGACGGGAGCTCGATGCCGCTCTCTGACATCAGATGCAGGAACCTGCTTGTCACCCACCCTGCTGAGAGTTCGAGACAGCCTTTCATGCCGCAGTTGCAGACAGGCGCGTCATCTGCGAAGTTTACCCTGAAATGAGTCTCCATCGGAGCTCCGACCCATGATAACGACTGCCCCTCCACAAGAATGGCAAATCCGATACCTTTTCGCAAAACAAGACTGACTGTTGGCTGATTGGTAGCGATATCTCCAGCCCAGACGATTCTATTATATGCAGCCTCTACATTGGCGTCGTTGATGAAACTGATCTTCGGATACTTCTTTTGTAGTGATTTTAGCTCCTCTATCGTCACTCCAGCTGACTCTGACAGTCGCACGATGTTCCCCCATGGATCCACAGGTCCGGGAACTCCGATGTAGATATTCTCCTCTTCGATGTGGTTGATATCAATTTCCCGGGCTGCTTTGGCAATGCACGCCTCAAGCACCTCTTCCAGCGATTTTTCCTGATCGATCGTGATCTGCTCATGGTATACGATGTCGCCGCTCTCAAGAGCGACCGTTCTGATGTCGGTTCCGGTGACCACCAGCCCTATCGCCTTTCCCTGCTCGTACCGCCCCGATCTGACCTGCCCGACCCGGATCTTGCCCTGCTCGAGTCTCCCGGTCTGCCAGTCGATCGGTCTGCCAAAGTTCGCATCAAGAAGCGTGATGAAAAATTCCCGCTCAAAATATTTCCTCACATCATTGAGAAACAGGTCATGATCAACTCCTGCGCCGGTCTCTATTCCCACCCGCCGCATTCCAAGAATCTCGCCCCTGATATTCAGGCAGACCGCCACATACTCAACCAGCCTGTTGTACCGCTCTGTGCCAGGCTCGAAAGTTTGGCGGGGGAGCGTTATAACCTCGTTTGTCACTTTTCCGTTCCCCTCTTCGACCCAGAGGGTCAGTTTCACGGGCTGTGTCCCGCGAGCTATCTTTTTCAGCTCTTCTCTGAATATAACATGCCTGCTCTGCAGATCATCCCCGATCTGCGCCAGCAAACCGTCTATCTTCCGAACCACGTCCACACCGGAATGACTGGAAACCATCAATATATGAATGTAAATTTGTTTATACTAAAGTTTTGGGCAGGAACGGCTTTGCAGCAATCACCGTGGCTATACCTGACCGACAGACTTCATCTCCCCCGAGATCACGGCAAGATGATCCCTGTACTGAGGGAGTTTGACCCGCTCCAGCACAGAAACGCCTTCTTGCAGTTTTTCAACCTGTGATCCACCTCTCTGTGATCCACCTCTATTGGTACAATAAATATCTTGATCCGGTCAGATTCAACCTTCAGTTCAATCATCGCATATCAAAGCAGCCTGTTCCAGCACGGTCTCTGTTGCCTTCTTCTGTTTGTCCGGAGGATACCCCTACTTCCTGAGTATTCTTTTGACCATCACCCGGAGTTTTGCCTGAATGTTCTCTCTTAACGTCCAATCGATCGTTAGATTGTTGCGAACCGTATCGACAAGCTCTCGTGTGACCGTTTGCAGCGTTTCATCGACCAGAACCGCAACCGCACTATCATTTACTTCGAGAGCGTCATAAAAAGCAAGCTCCTCCCCACCCAAATCCAGTTCTTCCCTCATATATCTTGCTTCACGCATCTCTTTTGCCAGTTCTATCAGTTCCTCTGGTGACATGAGCAGCCTCTATACTCTTATTTTGATATCGCTTGATCGTCTTTTCCAGCATCTCTGCAAAAGATATTCCCTGAACCAGATTTGTTCTTGATCTTATCTTTATTCCATCGTTGAGGTGTTTTTGAGGAGTTCAAACACAAGATTCTTATGCGGCAACCCTCTAACCTCTGCTAAAATTTCCTTGCGATATTTACAGATGATATGATTAACCAAATCTGCGTTTATCTTGCGTTTAT
>JAUWHQ010000228.1 GCA_030605805.1 Methanosarcinales archaeon
AGAGCGATTATTCGCTGTTTTGCTTGCGTATGAGCCGAAGATGACCACCTCGTAGTCTCGCAGGAATGAGAGGTCTGATTTGGTATCGATGCCGGCATCGGTGTCAGTCCGCATCCGGTTTAGCCTCGATGATTTCTATAACTTTGCAGAGTATTCTTTTAATCTCTTCGATGTTCTCGAATATCAGTTCAATGTTAACCGTCCCATATCTGTGAACGACGGCGTTTCTCATACCGTTTAACTTCCCCGAGATTCTGTGCGAGTTCCCTGTTAATCTCATTCTTTGCCAGCAGATGGTCGATGTTCTCGTAATCGTCGCAGACACCAAACTCCCATATCATGCACCAGCATCGCAACCATATCCACCGCAGCATCGATACTGGTCTCGCACCCGTTAAAGCACCCCATCGATGGACAGATCGTCCATGGTGCCGACATCTTCAGAGATGGAATACATCTTGTCAAGGATGTATCCGATTTTGGAACGGTACTGTCCCGCACGTTTTTCATCCATCGGCAAGCCGCTTGCAAACCAGCAGCGAACTACAGCGCATGAAGCGCATCGACCAGCGCCTTTGTCCGTTCAAACGGCGCATCCATGATCGCAGTCCCGACAAGAATCGCATCTGCTCCTGCATCGACCACACGGACCGCATCCGCAGCATCCCCGATCCCGCTCTCGCTGATGATGATCCGGTCATCCGGTATCAGCGGTGTCAGGCGCTCTGTTGTTGATAAATCGACTTTCAACGTGTTTAAGTCCCTGTTATTGATGCCTATGATCTTCGTCTTTGTGTCAAGCGCACTCGCAAGTTCGGTTTCGTTATGCACCTCAACGAGCGGCTCAAGCCCCCGAGTAAGCGACAGATCGACGAATCGTTCAAGATCATCTCCAAGTATGCCAGCAATCAAGAGGATCAGGTCGCTTTCGGTTTCGTATATCTGTTTCTCATCGATTATGAAGTCCTTTCTCAGTACCGGAATTTTGACCGAGCCCCGAACCGCAGAAAGGTTCTCCATGCTCCCGAAGAAGAAATCCGGCTCGGTCAGAACGGAGTTTGCCACTGCTCCTGCTGCCTCCATCTCCCGCGCAATTCTTGATGCAACACCCGGGGTGATATTGCGATTATTCGTGGTTGGGGATCCGGGTTTCACCTCAGCGATCACAGGAATCCTGTTTTCATGCTTGCGGGACCGTATCAGCCGGATGATGTCGCGGTGCTCGATCGGTGCCGGCACGTCCGCATCCGCATCCGCTGCGTGAATGCGCCTGACCCTGCGCCGGGTAGCCGCCAGTATCTCGTCGATGACCCTGTGCATGACGGCATATATGGCGTGGATGAGATATGATGTTACCTGATGACGGGGAGGCTTTTTTCGCAGCAGAACGGTTGTGCCAGACCCATGGTGACCCAATCTATGGTCAGGGAGACGCGGGAGGGTGCCGGCACCATCCGGAAGTTATCAGGAAGACCCAACCTCGCGCAACCACAAAGGTATTGAAGCGCCAGATTAAACCATAAAATAATATGGCAAGAATGGATTCAGCAATCTATACCATCGGAACGCCGCCGCCAAGGCAGAAAGCCCGCATCAAAACCAGCAAGACCGAAATGCAACATCTCCTCATCGCATGGATCGCTATATCAATTGCGTTTGCGTTTGTACTATCAAACAGTGCGCGATCCAACCCATTCGGCGAGACTGCGATCATGTTCTTCCTCGTATCCTTCTTCACAGTTGGGATTGGATTCATATTGCATGAACTCGCGCACAAGGTTGTTGCGCAGCGCTACAACCTCTGGGCAGAGTTTCGGATGAGCCCCACGTTTCTGATGCTTGCAGTCGGGATGGGATATCTGTGGGGTATGCTGCTTGCGGCGCCTGGTGCGGTATACATATCCGGACCCTATATTACCAGCGAGCAGAACGGACGCATCGCCGCTGCGGGTCCGCTCATGAACGTTATTCTGGCGGCGATTTTTCTGATGATCTCCACGCAAGGTGCCTTTCTCAAGGGATTTGGAGAATATGGGTGGAATGTCATATTTCTCGGCGTGCAGATTAATCTCTGGCTTGCCACATTCAACATGCTCCCGGTGAGTGTTCTTGACGGTAGGAAAGTGCTTGCATGGAACAAGCCCGCGTTTGCCGGGTTGTTTCTCCTGATTATTCTGATGTGGATCGGTGCCGTCACGATATTATAGATCAGTCTTAAATCGATGTTCTATGTGGGCGACGATCTCGTGCAATATCAGTCCCAATCGCAACACCTCTGCCCTTCCTATCCGGGATGCGTAATCCAAGGGGTCAAACTGTGGAGTTGCGGCTAACAATAACAGTTGTCCCATAAAACTGGCGCAGAACAAAAAATTATATTTTAAATATCATAAAAAATAAAAGGGGACATCACTCCCCTTTCACCTCATCATAGAAACTCGTATCGAAGAGATCCTCCGCAGTCAGCAGCCTGTCAACATATCCAAGCTCGTAGTCGACCTCTGCAAACTCAAGGGTGCAGTTAAGCTCGATGTGCGGATCACTGATCCACCTACCGTCCCATTGTTCGAAGGAATATAGGACTCTATCGGCGTCAAAGCCTGTTTTTTCTGCAAATATCTCAGCAGATTCGTTCTGGTTCTCGATCAGATACTCAGTCGCCCTGATATGTATGCGTACGATCTCCCGGACCATGTCAGGGTGGTTCTTGATCAGTTCGTCGCTGACGAGCAGGCAGCAACATGCATGATCCTGCCACATCTCGCCTGAACTGGCAACGCTCCTGCCATTACCATCGAGTTCGATGATCGCAGGTCCCGGATGCGGCAAAAATACGCCGTCCACTGCTTTTGCTGAAATTGCAGTCATCGCATCGCCAGGTCCCATCGGCACGATCTCGACATCATCGATGCTGACGTTGTTATCCATCAGGAATTTCTTGAGTACGCCATCCTGAATCGATCCCGGCGGAAACGTTGCGATCTTAAGCCCGCGCAGATCGGCTGGCGAGGTGTAATTGTCTGCAATCTCAGGTCTGAGCACAAGGTCAGAGCCCTGCACCTGCACTCCTGCCACGATCTTTGCCTCAAGCCCCTGCGCGATCGCCGTGATCGGTGGTGCGACACCGACATAAGCGATATCGAGGTGACCTGCCATCATGGACTGCATCTCAGGCGGACCTGATGGGAACGAATACTCAGTGACCTCTGTGATCCCGAACTTGGCGAGATCGTCTTTCCACCAGCCCTTATCCATCGCGACCATCTCTGCGATCTGGTGCGTGCTTGGCTGATATCCGATGCGAAGATGTGTCATCTGCTCAGTTTCGGGTGCAACTTCTCCATCATCTGGCGTTTCATCAACACACCCGGAAAAAGCGGCGAGCATCAGCACCACCACCAGTATTGTCAGTAGTTTCTTCATTGTAGCCTCCTGTTCCTTAATATCTCAATATCCGGTCATCCGAGCCAGTTCCATGCTTGCCGATTTATCGGAGGTCCCTGGCTCAACGATGAATACAAAGTTGCCGTTCGACCAGACATAGCCGTACCTAACGTCACCATCCTCTATCGGCGGTCTGGTCCTGACCTCTGTTGCCTCGTGCCCGTTGAAGTTCACCGTATCGAATCTGGGAACATCCCGAGCAGGTGGGTTTTCAAAGTCTGGCTGGTTCTTGTAGTTTCGGGCAGCGTTTGCCGCATTCACCGAATCGGTACACTCGATGACGGTCACAGTCACGTCGGTATGCTCACCTTCAGCAGAATAGATTCCCTGAACCGCGTCTGTTATCTCACCGACGCCCATGCTTCCGGAGACCATCGACGCGGCATCTTTTAGTACATCCATCGTCCCTTCGGTGTTCTTATCGATTACGGCTCTCAATGTGAACGATTCCGGAAGATCATCTCGTGGAATCATGTCTGCTATGGCGGGCGGCGTTTCAGGTGTCGTGGTGGCAGTCGGTGTCGGCGTTTCCGTACCTGAATCATCAGGTATGATACATGCGGATGCGGCAATCGCCACAACCAATACCACTATCGGTAGTATGCTCTTCATAATTCAGCTTCCTTTGTCAATACTTCTCTCCTGAATGAGTTGAATAACGTCATCGTGATCGCTGATCTTCTCAAGTTCGCTCTCTCTGATCAGCACGGTGCCGTCGATGCGCGTGTGCCGACAGCTTCCTTTCACGATGTACAGCGATCTTGTGCCCGCAACACACGAGATACTACTCATCAGACGGGCATTTCTCACCATCGTCCGATTGTATGTGTTGAGTCCGGTCAGCAGCATGTTGTGCTCGTCATCGTCTGATATGGCGTTAAACGGCGCCTGCTTTGCAGGAAACACGATGAATCCGAGCGGTGTGAGCAGCAGCGAAACCTCGCTCCTATCGTCCCTTCGATCATCTTGCTGATCGTCCCTCTGATGACCTATCGGACCATCTCTCTGGATCTGATCATCCCGGGTTGATGAAAAGATCCTGACAGGACAGATCAACTCGATATCAAGGAACTCTTCGAGACGGAGAGCCACATCGATCGATGCGTCCATCTCCCCGTCCTCGTATTTGCTGATCGTTCTCCGCGATATCCCGAGTTTGGTTGCGAGTTCCCCGAGCGAAATCTTTCTTCCGGTGCGGATGCTGCGCAGCCGTTCGCCATCGATGTTGATGCACAGCCCGCCCCGCGCCGCATAAACCAGCGGCGGGACGCCTTCAATCAGGCAATCGTGTAGCGTGGCAGGATTAATCGAGGGAATGCCGTGTCTGAAGTAGGTCACGCCGTCCTCGAGCATCCGGCTGCGTGACTTGCTTCCGATGACAAGCGGCGTCCCATTCAGACGATCAGACAGGGATCGCATCTCATGCGCCGCTGCAGCATTCAGGCTGTCGAGATCTGAGAGTGTGCGGAGCAACAGCAGGATACGATTGTTCCGCGCAGCCAGATCAAAGCTCCTTGGGCGAGTATTACACCGATCCGAGAGCATGAATCCGGCTCTGGTCAAGATTTCGATAACTCGGAGCGTTAACAACTCTTTGTTCATCAGGATTTCGTATACCGCACCCTTGATATAAAGGTTTGCTGCTACCTGGCTTTGGGACGAACCCATCCACTAAATCATAATCCGCGCTGTATCTCAAGAATCCTACCGGATCTCTTGAGCAAATCAGTCATCTGATAATTATCCCGATGGTGGGATATTTCCATTTCCTTCTTTCATACATTCTACATCAGCAATGATAGTGTTCAGGCAAACAAACCACAATTGTATTTAAGTCCATCCACCGTAAGGTTGTGGTTATGTTTGAGGCGGATGGACGGAGTTTTACAACTCCCGAGGTACATTCTTCACCAGAGGAATGTCGTCTTCTACAGGATTCCATACCGCATCCAAATACACACCAAAGTAACCATATATCCGCTTATACACAATTCCTGTCAGTGTGAGCGACATTCGTAAGCTTACATCTTCTCCATAATTTTAAGAAATTCCTTGTCTTCTTCGAGAATTTCATCGATCTCCTTCAATGCCAGTTCTCTGGGTACTTTTACCGTCCTTATGGTCCCATCTTCAGACAATACAAATCTATCAAAGGTTTCCATGTTCAAGCCTCCTGTATATCCATTCGATCAGTTCCGGATATGAAATCTCGCTATTGGCTATTTTAAGCGATATATAGACCAACCCACCCAGTGGCGTGTTGAGTCTGAAATTGTTTTGTTTCATGAATAATTTCATGGTTTCTGTACCGGTTCTTTTATTCCCATCAATGAATGAGTGGCTCTGAATAATTTCATACCAGAAGATCGCAGATATGGTTGCGATTTGTCGTTTATAGTCTTTCTTCGGGGTTTTTGACTCTATCTTTGCTATGAGAAAATCTATTGAGCCGGGACTCAAAATCGCACCGCCAAGTTTTCTGTTTATGGTAACTATGTCATCCGAGGATGGTATTATGATTTCAGCCATGTTTCTCCTTTCATCTCTTGAAATCTGTCTTTTAAGTCTGGCAAATCATCTATTACAACCCGCCACACCCTCAAAAGATTCACACCGGCATATCCATGTATAAGCACATCCCTCATTCCTGCAATCTTTCTCCACGGGATATCCGGATACTGTTCTCTGAAATCCGCTGGTATATTCTTTATCGCCTCGCATACGATCTCAAGACGTCTTATAACTGCATCCTGGATCTGCGTATTTTCATAGAACTCGCCCTCACCGACTCCTTCTGTGTACTCCTCTATCTTATCGATGCATTCCAGTACATCGTCGATATAAACCCGCACATCCTTTTTCACAGAATTACCACCTCTTCTTTGAGGATTCTCTCCATAATGGATGGCTTGATGGCGCAGTATTCTACTAGATCTACTTTTCTACCAACCCCATCTTCAATCTCCAGTTTGATCCCGACGAAGTCCAGTAAGCTGATATCATTTTCAATCTCTACCAGTATGTCGATGTCACTATCTTCTTTCATCTCTCCTCTCACTATGGATCCGAATAATCCACCCCTCTTTACGCCGTGCTTTTTAAGCACTTTTACGATCTTATCTTTTACTTCTTCTATCTGGTCGGTCATGTTTATCATCTCACGTTTTTCAGGTTTCCCAGGTCATCTCTCATCCTGCCCATATTGTCATAGTGGATGTCACAGCATTGTCGCAGTAGGGGGTCACCGTGCCATAAGGCGGCGAAGTGTGCGTGGGGCACAGCACAACCACTTTACGCGATAATCGGTATCACCTGCCCTTTGATCTCATACAGCACTGCGGACGGTTTCGATACATTTTCGGATGCGTCAAGCATCTCGATCGCAACGATTCTATCATCGCCCCCATAATCCACAATCAAACCATCCCGGATCTCCTCACTCTCCTTGACCGGGACATCCTGGAGTATTATGGTGAGGTGGTCTGTCTGTGGGTCGTATATTACGTTCATCTACATCTTCCCCTCCAGTATTTTTCGATTTGTGATCTCCTCAACCTTTACAATCTCTGCAATCGTTATTTAACCTGCGATGCAACTATATCCTCCAAAACCGATAGCCACACCTCCAGATGCCGGTACTTAATATTATAAATTCCATCTATATTTTCCTCACAGAAATTAAAATCGCCCTTCAAGTTTTCAGTTATTTCAGATAATGGGCGCTCCTGAATATACCGGTTCTCAGCAGCTTTGCAGAGGCAATAATGTTTTTTAGCCAGTTCAGGTGTCAATTGAGTAAAGAATTCATTTGGATCGGAGCTCGCATTTTTAGTGATCTCGCCACATACATTACATTTACATAAATCAGCAGGATGATCCAGATAGAAACTTCTTGCATCCGCCTCAACGACCATCGTCTTTGCCTGGGGGATGTAATATCTATTTGAGAAAACCCCTCCAGTAACTCTATGGGTTACATTCTTGTATTCACTCATCCCGATCCCGGGAGAGATCCCGTTTAATCCGAATTTCGATGACAGGATCGAAAAATGTCCCCCATACATCGCAATAATATCTTTCGATGATAGTTTTCTCAAAAATCGAATATATGATTTAAGAATCTCTTTTTCTTGATTTAATTCATTGAAATCAGAAAACCATAAGATAATTCCGTTTATATCCGAATAATGATCTACGATTATATCAATTTCTTTTTTTTCCAATAATACATCTTTCTCGGTACATATAACAACGTAAACTTCCGATTCACTAAATAATTCCTTTGCACAGTCCATAAGGTGTAAATTGACATTATACCATGGATCTTCTGTATTTCTAAAATAAAAATACGGAGCTATCAGGAATTCCGGTTCCTCTACTTTCGAAATCTCTTCATCGTAACCAAGAATTTCAGCATATTCAAAGATGGATTTCTGTGAACCTGTCACTGGTGGGATCAGTTTTCTCTGGAATTCCATCGTAGATTTTACAAATTTCATCACATCTTCCTGCGCATCAAAATCTTCAGGAACTAATTCACGCTTATCGCCCAATGCGATCCGCTCTATTCCATATTCCAGAGCGAGTGTAGAGTATGATTTCTTCATGCCATCGTTTTTGAGGATAAAATCTCTGCTTGTCTGGAATGCGTGAGTTTGGGGATCGACAAAGAATGGTTTGGATAGAGTTTTCAGAAATTGAGAAACCCATGTCTTTCCATAGGCGGCTACATTGGCACCAACAGCGACACCATGATACGTATCTTTTATAGATTCATCGAGAAGAATATTCTTTTCTGCTGCCATCCCAATCCGATAATATAACTTAAAATCACCCATTCAACCCACCATCCCACACTCTGCAATTATTTCGTCCTTCAATCTTGCATGCGAATTCTTTGTTCTTTCCGCCTCGAATCTGGTGTACACGTGATCATCACTGGCAATGATCAACCCTATACCATATCTCTTCAAAAGTTCCATGTCCACGCGATGGCTGATTCCTGCAGGTATGGCGATGTACACATCATCCGCACAAATCCGATACGTCATAGCCTGCTGGAATGCTCTTCTCCATCCGGAGAGCTTCGCCTCGATTGCGATCACCCCATCATCAACCGGGTTGTACGCCACCAGGTCTATGAACTTTGAAAGCATCTTTACTTCCCTTGCTGTAACAAAACCATGCATTCGGAAGGATTCATCGAGCAAATCCACAAGGTCTTTTTCTGATCGGATCATGGTTCCCTCTTATCGAGATATATCGCAACTGGACAGTCTTTGAAGTGTCCATCTGTCGAAATCACTTTGTATTCGAAGTCTTCTGCTAATATCCAAAGTATGCAGTCTATTTGGCTTATATTGTTATTCGGTGTATGAATTTTTCCGTGTTTGTCGCCAGCAGATATAGCAATTCTTTCATCAATTTCGTTGACAATATCACTCAATCTTTTTACTATTTCTAAATCGTCATAAAAACTTTCTGAATCTATATCATCTCTCCTATAATATGCGCTCCTCATCTCGGCAAGCACAACTGTAGGAGTTAAGTTCTTATCACTTAATTTAATATGTTCCAGTATCACTCCCCCTACTTCTGAGGCGCGAAATACCTCTATCCATGCCGAGGTGTCAACCACCAGTCCCACCCTCCTATTCCTCCCGTGTGAATGGCTTTAAATCCGGTCTTACTCCAAGTCCAAGTATCTTATCGATGATCTTTGACTTGCCTGTACTCTCCGGATATTTTGTGTATACATGTCTGAGAAGATCATCCAGATTCGACCCATTGTATTTGGATTTTATCCGTTCAACAATTTGTATATCTTCCTCTGTTATTCGCCTCCTCTCTTTAAGAACCTCTATGAGTTTTATTCCCTTGTCCTGCGTGAGTGAGTACACCTCCATCACCCTACCCTTCGAGATTATGGGCTGATCTTCCAACTCTCGATACAGAAGTTCATCGATCACCTCCCTGAAGGTGTCGTATCGTTCGGTTCTGATATTCACGATATCCATCTCTCTAAAGGCTTCTAACAAATCGTAGACCTCTGATGAGTACGGTCCGAAATCATAAGGCTCGAAATGGATATCGTTTTCCAGTATCTCTTCGAATCCACCTTCTTTCAGGAGTAGATACATGAGTTTCTCCAATCTGGTGATTCCATAAATCTCCTCATTGTACGCTCCAGTGCTCCCTTTTGCGTACAGGAGCAACAGGAGCAGATCTGCGGCTGATGTTACTGGCATGATTGATTAGTCATCCGTATCTCTTCTGGTTGTATCTGGGAAGTCTGCCATGTTTCTTCATAAACTCGGACAGTAACGCATCCTGTCTATGGACCTATCATCGTCTGTTGGCACTCGAACTATTGTGACGTCTATATGTTTAACCCTTCCCCAAGAGCACAGTGAAAGTGAACCATCCCCCACCACAACCTCACTCTCCGATATATTCCTCAGGATTCTCCTCAAACGCCTTCTTACACCCTGGTGCACAGAAGTAGTATGTCTCGCCCTTATACGCAGTCTTAAGCTTCACAGTCGTCTCATCGACCTCCATCTTACATACCGGATCAATCGCCATCATTTTTCACCTCC
>JAUWHQ010000004.1 GCA_030605805.1 Methanosarcinales archaeon
AAATACCAGTATTGCAAACAGGTAAATTAAGATTGCAATACTCACATACACGACGAGTTTTGGAAGACTGTCGTATATCTCCCTTTTAGATTCTATTCTAACCTCTTCTTCAGTCATGAGACACACCTCACGTCTTGATGAACGTGTCAGATACAAGGATTGTGCGTATGGTAAGCCACGTACAACCCACCATGTAAACCGCATCGCCCTATAAGTAGCCAGTATATCAGCCACGATACTTAAAACTAACCGATCTCTATGCGCCTCAGTCGGTTGCTGCGCCCATCATACGCTCGAACACTGCCACATCGGCGATCCTTTTCTCAAGTATGGCATCCCTGATCTGCGATGCCGCCGACATCGATGACTGCGCGGGCAGGGGATTTTGTAGCCAGAATTCCATTTATATATGCGATCATAGATCCGATCATCCTTTATAGCTCACGTGCTAATCACCCATATCTTCCGGGTTATTGAATAAACCTGTGACCCCGGCGATCTTATCCGGATGTCCAATGACAACAAGCACATCGCCAGCACAGACGTGCATGCCTCCATGTGGATTGGATCGCATCTGCGAGTTCCGGCGTATTGCAAGCAAGGTGACACCATATTTCTTCCTAAGCCCGATCTGATCCAGCGTCTTCCCAGCTGCGGGTGCTCCTTCAAAAACCCGCAGCGTGGCGACTTCGACATCCGGAAGATGAAGTTTCAGACCTGGAAAAGGTACCGGCTCTCTTGAAATGCTTCGAAACATCTCGTAGCCATCTGACCGCACTTCAGCGATGAAGCTCTCGATTTCATCTCTGGGTATGAGGTATTTCACCAGAACCCGGGTAAATATCTCCACAGATGTCTCAAACTCCTCAGGGACGACGTCGTCAGCTCCCAGTTCATACAGTGGCTTCATCTCCTGGAGATAGCGTGTTCTTACAATGATATGAACCTTCGGGTTAAGTCTCCGGGCGATTGCGGTAATTCTGCGGGTTGCTGCGGGGTCGGAGATGGCTATCACCACAATTCTTGCATCCCTGATGTCCGCGTGCTGAAATACCGCCTCATGGGTTGCATCGCCATAATAGATTGGGACACCTTTTTTTTGTTCTGTCATCACCATCTCCGGGTCCATTTCAACGATCACATGAGGGATACCTGCGACCCTGGCAGCCCGTGCTACATTTCTACCGTTTGCGCCAAATCCGATGATGATGAGGTGATCTTTTTTGCGAGCACGTTTTATCTCATGCACAGGATACAAGCCTGATATCAACCTTTCAGGCAGTGGTAACCGCATGGCAAGGTCTGCTATGCGAGGTGCCAGTGCTATGCAAAATGGTGTCGCAGCCATCGTGAGTACAGAGACGGTCAGAAAAAACTGGTAAATATCCCCGGCAAGCAAACCATATTCGACGCCGGTCCTTGAGAGGATGAAGGAGAATTCACCGACCTGACAGAGTGCGAGTCCCACTAAAATCGTAGTACGGAGTGGAAATCCGAGTAAAAAAGCTACAAAACAAGCGATGCTGGCTTTTAATGCCAGAAAGCAGAGAACAATCAGCAAAATGAGTCCAGACTGATGGAAAAGAAAATCGAGATCCAGCAACATGCCAATAGAGACAAAGAAGAAGCTCATAAAGACATCACGGAAGGGTAGGACATTGCCGAGTGCGTGATGGCTGTATTCTGATTCAGAGATGATCAAGCCTGCCAGAAATGCACCCAGTGCAAGGGAGAGTCCCATACTGGAGGTCAGCCACACAACTGCGAGGCATATCATAAAAACGCTCAGCAGAAACAGTTCCCGGCTCCGCGTCCTTGCGATCTGGTACAATGCATAAGGCACAATCCATCTGGCGCCAACGATCACCAGCAGGATGATGCCGGTTCCTTTTGCCACAAGGATGATGAGGGACTCACCCAGATCCCCGGTTGCTCCAGCCAGTATAGGCGTAAACAACATCATCGGAACGATGATAACATCCTGGAAGAGCAGGATGCCAAGCGTTGCTCGCCCGTGGGGGCTGTCAATTTCAGCCCTCTCCTGGATGAGCTTGAGCACGATTGCCGTGCTGCTGAGGGCTATAAGAAATCCTATGAAGATCGATTCACCGAATGCGGGACCGATTTGCATGGCTATGAAAAAAACGATCACGACGGTTATCAGCACCTGGAGCGAGCCGCCCAGCAGGATCGATCTCTTGATCTGTAACATGCGTTTTAATGAGAACTCGAGTCCGATGGCAAAGAGCAGAAGTACAACCCCGATCTCAGCCAGAATTTCAACTTCATGAACAGCTTCTACAAGTCCAAGTCCGTGAGGTCCTGCCAGTATCCCGGTCAGGAGAAATCCCACGATTGCCGGTACCCGGATCAGATGGAATATGAAGAGTACAGCGATGGAGAGTCCGAATATGATGACAATGTCATTCAGTAACGGTATTTCCATATACTAACATGCGCTTGGTTTCATATTGAACGTTGTTCAACCTCGATCCGCGCAATCATAAAATCGAAAGCGCTTCTTTTGCATCATGAACTGTTAATTGCAGCTGATTTGTGAGATAGTGCAGGACGTCTGTGTGTTGTTCTGCCTTTTCGGTATCACCCTTACCAAAATCACTATCCTCTGTTATGATGTATCTGTCGTTTCTTGTTTCGAGTGCCAGAGCAACGAGGATGCGATCGACTTCTCCTGTGAAGCCCATACCAATCAATGTTTCATAGATTTTTTTGTAGTTTCTATCCAGATCAATGGGTATGTAATGAATCCCATTCTCTTTGCTCCCCATCACTGTGTACCATTTTTCAAATAGCTCACGTCCTCCGGCATTACGCCGATATTCACTCGACAATCTTTTTCCAGTGTCGTGCAATATTCCGTGATTCGCATCATCGCGGATTCTCGACAGTACTCCAATACAATCCCAATTATAATCACATGCCTTGCAAATTATATTAGTATCAAGCGCTATTTTCACACTCAAGTCTCCTCAGCATGTCTTTTTGCGATTTCTTCGGTTATTCGCATCGTCTCCTCAAAGTCATCAGAGAAAAACGTCTTGAATCCTTCCGGGACATTCACCATCTGCCCGTAATCATCCAGTTCGATTCTCGAAATCACACTCTCGCCATCCTTCCACTCGATGAAATATATCCCAACCATTTCCTTTTTGATCTTCTGCTCGGCGATGCGCCTCCGCAGCCGGAGCATCAGGTGTTCGCTATGTGTCTCTATGATCAGGAACTTTTTTTGTTCTGCAAGCGCAATGAACAGGTCCCCGAGATTTGCCTGTGCGCGTGGATGAAGGTGGATTTCCGGTTGTTCCAATAGAATGGTCTGCTCCTCTTCTGCAACATATCCCTGAATCAAAAAAGGAAGAAGTTGCGAGATTCCAAATCCAACATCCTTTAGGTTGATCTGTATGCCTGATTCATCATTGAGCATCAGGTGCGCCATCCCGCCCTTTAAAACATCCCATTCAAGCACATAACCCATTCTCTTAAGCCATTGGTTCACATCATCGATTAGATTTATTGAACTTGCACTATATTTATCTAAAAAGAGAATCTTCAGCGCATCACGTCCATCACGCCCGACATCCGATGGAGTTTCGCCTGTGAATTGATATGTGCGCTCTGGTTCCTGACGAAGTGGACCTATATGGATGATATTCGATAAATCACTGAGGATATGAGGTGCTATATCACTTCCCAGTTCAGCCAGTTCATTCAGTAGTATATCGTCAGGTTCTTCTTTCGTCTTGCTGGACGGTATACCGGGTAGGAAATTATACCAACCAATGCTTATATTTTCTGGTACCTCGAACAAATCTGATTTAAAAATCATCTTCGCGGTGAGCGAGGTCGATCTCTTTCGCATACTCAAAATACATTTTTTATCAGAATCCCGTACTATATCAAACCCGATTACTACATTAGCTCTCCGTTTTTTATTGTAAGCCACTTTTATAGACAGTATCACCGAATCTCTTCTGTTTAAACCAAATTCTGAAAAATCTTTCTCGACTTCTACATCAAATGAAAATACCATCGGCTTTTTCATATCTACTTCGTGTCGAAACACCGCATCCTCGAAACTGCCGATATCAATGCCCTTCTTGGCATAAAAAACAAAAGGATTCTCATAAGTCATATCATCAAGACTCTGCTTCAGCATCAATATAGCATTAAGAAAAGCACTCTTACCAGACGAGTTTGCGCCCAGCAGCAGTATTATCGGTGCTCGCAGGTCGATCCATCCGGAATCCCGGTAACCTTTGAATCTCTGTAATCGAATCGCTTTCATCGTATCTCTTTTTCTTGTAGGTGTCTATCTGTGTTATATTTTTTGTTCAATTCCTCTTCTCCCTGCAATCACAAACAGCCCCGCCGCCAAAAACCCGATCGCTGCGCCGTACAGGAATGTGACGCTCGGGTCGTATTCCCACAACACCCCGGCAACAACACTTGCCGGAAGCGTCGCAATTCCGATCATCGTATGGAGCACACCAAGCGCTGTTCCACGCAAGTCCGGTTCCACAAAGTCAGATGCATAAGCGTGCTTGCGTGCCATCGACCAGTGCCTTGAACACACCACTCCGTAACCAACCATTTTATGTGTCAGGCTCCATGACTCCAAAACCCGAGGTGGCATTTATGTTGTGCCGCCAGAACATATAACCAACGGTAACCAAAACGATACTCAATTGAAGTACACCGGCAAACACTTGAGATAACATGGCAGAGAACCGAGACATCCTTGGGATACTTGAGATGCGCGGCATCACCGTTGCCGTGCTCACGGATACGGCGATGGAGATGTATGTCCCGCATCCCGGAATAGAGACCGAGGAGCTTGCAAGAGACGTATTCGGGCGTGAACTGAATTTTGCATTATCCGATCCGAATCTGTGCATACTGCTGTATGCGGCGGTTCTTCTCGAAGAAGAGGGTGCAGGCGGCAGATTGCCCGGTATATCTGCATCCGTTTATGAGCGTGATCCTGTTTTTCTGATTGCGGATGAGGTTATAGGAATCGCGATTGCAAAGTACATCGGTGGATATAAGGGCATGTTCGAGTTTACGAGGTTCGATCAGAACAAACCTGGAGTTCTCAGCGAACTTGGACCGTTTATGGACGATGCCATCGCAGGGCTCATCGGCGGAGTCTCTTCCAACATGTATTCAAGGAGCCTAATGTAGATGGAAATCGAGATCACGTTCACATCGCCGGAGAAATGTGTCTGCGATTTCACATACGACTTCTACTGGCAGCATCAGGGCAGGGAACTGGATCCGGACGCCATCATCCCGTCCCAGAAGGATACCGATTACACATATCGCGATCTCGTCACGTCCATGCGGCGCAAAGAGACCATCCGCATCAGTGGCGGTGTTGGCAAGCGGTTCTGCTCGAACGCCGGCGCAGACCTGCGTTACTTTGGCGGCACCGGCGGCATCATCGAGATCGGAACCATGATCGTGGACGGGGGCGCTGGCACGCGGCTGGGAATGGGGCTTGCATCAGGCAGCATCTATGTGAGTGGGAAGGTGGCAGAACCGATTGGCAACATCATCGAGGTTGCGTCTGACATGCATGGTTTTCGCAAGTACCGGTCGATCACAGAGGTGCTCCATGGCGGCTCATCAGACCGGCTGCTGCCGCCAAACACATTCGATGAGAAGACGCGGACACTGACCTTGAGCGACGGCGTTCTGCGGGACACCATCGCTGCGCGGTGCAGCGCCGATTGCACCGTGATCGTGAAAGGCGATGTCGATCTCAGTGCCGGTATGCTGATGAAGAGCGGGCTTCTCCGGGTCTGCGGGAACGCCGGTATGAACGCTGGAACGCTGCTTGCAGGGGGCACGGTGATCATCGAAGGCAGCACAGGCGAGTTTGCTGCTGCTGACATGCGTGGCGGCGTGCTGATCGTAAAAGGGAAGTCAAAGGGTTTTGTTGGCGGCAAGATGAAGGGAGGCACGATATTTCTAAAAGGGGGCGGGGCTGTGCTGCCGCCTGTCAGAAAGGTTGCCGTGAACGGGGAGGATTACCGCCTGCTGATGCGGCTGTTGCGCACGAACCAGATCGATGCGATGACCTATACGAAGTACTCGGTTGATAGGGCATGACCTCTGTTTTTTAGCTTCTGTTTGGAAGCGGGGTTTTTCGGAAAAATCTTCTGTTAGACAAATAACCCTCAATCTGTGAACATCAGTGTTAATCTGTGTCTAATAGCATCTTTAGATACAGATTAACACCGACTACGCTGATTTTATCCATAACTCGTACAGATCGGTTAGCTTAGTACGATCAAAATTGTGACGTCTGAAGTCTCCAGGTTATAGCTGTTGATCATTCCTTAGCATCCATAGCCACAGAGGTACAAATTCGATGACATTTTCCCCGATCTGTTCTTCTTTCAGGATGTCTTCAGTTATTATTGTAGATTTTCTCAGATTAAAATACTCCATAGCTGCAACCAACCCCCGTACCTCTCTTTCCTCTACTTTATCGCTCAAATCCCAGCAGACCTGAATCAGTTCCCTGATATCCATGCCGGATTTGACCACAAAATCCACTTCCCACCCCTTTTCATTCTTCCAGTAAAAAACTTCGCTGCCCGATCGTTTGAGGCTGATAAAGACGATGTTTTCGGCGGTTCTTCCCATATCCATTGAGAATGTGAAACCTATTGCATTCTTTATGCCGCTATCGATGCAGTATACCTTCTTCTGGCGTGACACCTGCTCTTTCAA
>JAUWHQ010000129.1 GCA_030605805.1 Methanosarcinales archaeon
CTTCCTCTTCTGGTGTGAACTCCATGACACATACTTCACCGAAAACATATCATGGGCACAATCAGATCGTTCAGGGTAACCTATGGTGTGAACCCGCTATATTCCAAATGGATGGGTAACCTATGGTGTGAGCCTTTCCAGTATCAATTTGAACTCTACCTTACATATCTGGGGAACGACGATCAAAAATTCAGGATGCTCAGGGACGTTTCTCATCGATCAGGTAAATCACATTACTATCGCGAGACCACGCATGATCTGCAAGTATGTTTGTATCGATGACCAGCGTTACATCCGGGATAATTCCCTCTTTATTCTTTTCAATCTCACTTCTAATGGTTCTGAGAGTTTTATCCATGATAAGGCACCCGTACTTTCCTTTGCCAACTTTTTCAGTTCTTCTTTCGTTGGTTTTTTATCAGTCATGAGATCACCTGTTTGTCCGTGCATCGTTACGATATCTTTCCAGAAGAGAGTATGGCAGCAATCTCTCATTAAATAGCTGGTTGTCTGCAAGATGGAAATTATCTCCTTCTCAAAAGATACTTTGTGGATGGGTGGGTCGTTATCGGGTGCTCGCTCTCCTCTCTATATTGCGGAAAGTTCAGTCACAGTTCACCCGTCTCCCAGAACCGCCCCAAGAAACTGCCCGGTATACGACCCCTTGGTCATCACAATCTCCTCCGGCGTCCCTGCGGCAACAACGTACCCTCCGTCGTCACCGCCCTCAGGTCCGAGATCGATGACATGGTCCGCCGACTTGACGACATCAAGGTTGTGCTCGATCACGACAGTGGTGTTTCCTTTTGCCACAAGGTCATTTAGCACCGCAATCAGCTTCTTCACGTCATGGAAATGAAGACCTGTCGTTGGTTCGTCGAGTAGATAGATCGTTCTCCCGGTCGCCCTCTTGGAAAGCTCCCGTGTCAGCTTGATCCGCTGGGCTTCTCCGCCTGAGAGCGTTGTTGCGCTCTGCCCCAGCTTGATGTAGTCGAGACCGACCCGTGAGAGGGTCACAAGCTTGTTCCTGATCGACGGGATATTTGCAAAGAGCGCCATCGCCTCTTCGACACTCATTGCAAGGACGTCAGCGATCGTTTTTCCCTTATACCTGACTTCAAGCGTCTCCCTGTTGTAACGACTGCCTTTGCACTCCTCACACTCGATGTAGATGTCTGGCAGGAAATTCATCTCGATCCTGATCAGCCCGTCGCCCTGACAGGCTTCGCACCGCCCGCCCCTGACGTTAAACGAGAACCTGCCTGGCTTGTACCCGCGCAGTTTCGCCTCCTTTGTCTCTGCAAAGACCTTCCGTATCTCGTCAAAGACCTTGGTGTAGGTTGCCGGGTTGGAGCGGGGCGTCCTTCCGATCGGGCTCTGGTCGATCACGATGACCTTATCGATCGGGGAATCGAATGCAATGTCATCGAACGCGCCCGGCATCGCCCTTGATCCGTAGATCCGCCTCATGATGGCTTTATAGAGGGTGTCGTAGATGAGCGTTGACTTTCCGCTCCCTGAAACCCCTGTGACAACCGTGAGAAGCCCGATCGGGATCGCCACATCGATGCTCTTCAGGTTGTTCTCCCGGCAGCCTATAATCCTGATGTATCGCCCGGCTCTTCTGCGCGTCTCTGGCGCCTCGATCGTCAGCTCTTTTGAGAGGTACCTGCCTGTGAGCGAATCCGGGTTTCTCTCGATCTCCTCAGGCGTCCCTTCAGCAACGACCCATCCACCGTGAAGCCCTGCGCCAGGACCCATATCGATGACGTGATCAGCCTGCCTGATCGTCTCCTCATCGTGCTCCACCACAATAAGGGTGTTTCCCATGTCGCGGAGTTTCTTGAGGGTGTCGATCAGTTTGCGGTTGTCACGCTGGTGCAGCCCGATCGTGGGTTCGTCGAGCACATAGAGCACGCCGGTCAGGTTGGAGCCGATCTGGGTGGCAAGCCTGATCCGCTGGGCTTCGCCGCCTGATAGCGTGCCTGCGCTGCGGGAGAGCGTGAGATACCCGAGACCCACTTTCTCAAGAAAATCCAGGCGTGAGCGGACCTCCTGTAGTATCTGGTGCGCAATCTCATTCTCTTTGTCAGTCAGAGAAAGCCCCCCGAAAAACTCGATGCAATCCGCAATCGAGAGGTCTGTGATATCGATGATGGATTTATCCCCGATCCTGACCGCAAGCACCTTCTCCTTGAGCCGCTTTCCCCCGCAGCCCGGGCAGGTAGAGATCCGCATGAACCTCTCAAGTTCCCTCCGCCTGTAATCGGATTTGGTCTGTCCGTAGAGCCGCTCTGCCTGCGGGAGCAGCCCCTCCCACGTACCCTTATGCGACCAGTGTGCATCCCCGTTCTTCATGCTCATATCAAACCGAATCTGCACATCAGAGCCGTACATCAGCGCGCCATACTGCTTCTTTGTCAACTCTGCAATCGGAGTGAAGATGTCAAATCCGAAGTGGTCAGCAACGGCAGCAAGCTGCTGCACCCGGTATCCGTCAAAGAAGTTGCGGTACATCGCAACAGCCCCATCCGCCATGGCAAGGCTCATGTCAGGGATGATTAAGGCAGGGTCAAACTCCATCTTGATGCCGATGCCGTTGCATTCCTCGCAGGCGCCAAACGGGCTGTTGAACGAGAACATTCGCGGCTGGAGTTCTTCGAAGGAGATGCCGCAGATCGGACATGCAAGGCTTGCGGAATGGACATGTTCGTCTCCGTCCTCGTCTATGGCGATGATGAGACCTTCTGACCGCTGAAGCGCGTTTTCGCAGGCTTCCCTCAGGCGTGACCGATCATCCACGGAAAGCCGGTCGATGACGATCTCGATATCATGTTTGACATAGCGTTCAAGCGTAATCTCCTCGTCGGTCCGGTATATCGTCCCGTCAACCCTCACCCGTGCGTATCCCTCGCTGTCCAGGTCCTTGAAGAGCTGCTGGTACGTGCCCTTCTTCTGCCTGACGATCGGGGCAAGGATCGTGATCATGCCGCCTGATTCACCTGAGTTGCCCGAGTCGCCCGATTCATCTGAATCCGCCGATTCGCCAGACTTGCCGGATTTGCCCACTTCGGATGCAAGCAGGTCTGCGATCCGTTCGGGCGACTGCGACTCGATCCGGATGTTGTGGACCGGGCAGTACGGTGTCCCGATCCTTGCAAAGAGCAGCCGCAGGTAGTCGTATATCTCGGTTACGGTGCCAACGGTGCTCCGCGGGTTCTTGGAGGTCGTCTTCTGCTCGATAGAGATCGCAGGAGAGAGTCCCTCGATGGTATCGACGTCCGGCTTGCTCATCAGGCCCAGAAACTGGCGGGCGTACGCTGAGAGCGACTCGACATATCGCCGCTGTCCCTCGGCATAGATCGTGTCGAATGCAAGCGTCGATTTGCCGGAACCCGAGACGCCGGTTATCACGATCAATCTGTCCCGGGGGAGCGTTACCGCGATGTCTTTGAGGTTGTGTTCCCGTGCTCCTTTGATGATGATTTCTTTCATTGCTTATGTGAAGATTGCAGGGGGCGCGGGGGTATTAGTTTTTTCCCGGGGCGGGGATTGTTGCATTATGTGTGCCTGGGGTTCATCTGTTCTCAGATATTCTAAACTTGGGGGGGAGACGCGCTACTTGGATGGGGTCATGATCACTCAACCTCGCAAAAACACTCCGACCATGCTTCACATACTCGTCAACGACCCCGGACTTCGCTAACGCTCAAATCCGGGGCATCGAGTGGATACTCGTTTTAATAATCGCTCTTTATCCCAAGTTTCCCACCCAAAAATCAAAACCGCCATCGTACGGCAGCATGCCTCTAAAATTTCCGCTATTTCTTGGTCGTAGCCTTCTTCATTTAATTCCCATCGACTTTAGATGCCCCCTCCTTGCAACATTCTCGCTTT
>JAUWHQ010000207.1 GCA_030605805.1 Methanosarcinales archaeon
CTTCCTCTTCTGGTGTGAACTCCATGACACATACTTCACCGAAAACATATCATGGGCACAATCAGATCGTTCAGGGTAACCTATGGTGTGAACCCGCTATATTCCAAATGGATGGGTAACCTATGGTGTGAGCCTTTCCAGGTAGTAACTATGCCAATTAAATCTCCGTTCTTCAGACTTTTGAGAAGTTCCCGATAGCCCTTTGGGATAGATCGTTGCTTACGGATATTGTCACCTGTGCCCCATTTCGTTTCATTTGCCGTTCCCACTTTCCAGTGTTCCGAGGATAATCGAAGTGCAAGAAAGGACGTGAACTCTTCAAAAGAAAGTTTATCAATAACATCCCCTGCTAATTTAGATTGCTGGAGCATTCTTGCAAATTCATCCACTACTCCTCCATGTATATGATTCGTATCATTCCAAACAGCTTCAACCTTATCAATAAGCTCAGCTTGCCATTTCCCTGGGAATGATTTGGTGCGAATAGCTTGCATATCCATGATCTTGTTAGCAAGTGGCAATCCCCATGCCTTTGAGAAACCCGCGCCTGTAAACATAGCGATTTGTAATCCACTCATTTATATCACCTCATCACAGGCGAGCACTGGCGTGCAACTTTCAAGCGTATCTGAAGTCCCGCCGCAAGGCTGAATCTGGGCGAAGTATCCAAGATGAATTTCCCCCATCCCAAAACCCCCTCCGGCAGGCAGAAGACCCCTCGTCTCCCGCCCGCCAGAACACCCCTGCCCTTCAGTGATGCTTCGCCGCGTACGTCTCTGCAATCAGCGCCCGCTTCAGCCGGTACCCAATCATCCGCCGGTCCCAGTTCTCGTTGTTCCCGATGAACCGGACAAGCCGCTTCTTCGTTGCACCCTCAAGACTGAACTCAGCCATGATCTCCTTGATTACAGCGTTCTGTGCATCCTTCTCTTCCTTGGATAACTTCTCTTTCTCTGCCATTCCAATCACCTCGAGACCGCAACACTCGTTACCATTCCGGTCGTCATCGGAAGCTTCACATTCGAGAGCACGACGCCCGGAGCCACATCAGAGACCTTGAACTTGACAGCAGCCTCGCCCGCATCAGACGTGATCTTCGCAGGAATTCCCTTCAGAAGCGAGTTTGCGGTCACCATGTCGAGATTCATCTCGACAAAGTCGTTGTCATCGACGATACCATTCCAGAAGAACGGACCGCCCGCATAGACAAGCGCGGTCTCAACCGCCTCTGCTGTCGGGTTTGCGTCCATCGCCGCATAATCCCGCTTCTCATATGCAGGAATGACTCGCTCGTCCACCTCATCGATGCCAAGAGTCGCAAGCAAAGCCGCATGTACCTCATCGTACATGCCAACTGGCTGACCCATCATCGTTCCGATCGCATCGATGCCGTCAGTGCCCTCACCGCTGTTATGAAGCGCCCTGCCTTCGGCGTTCACAACGGTTCCCGCCTTCTGATATAGCGGCTCGGTTGCAACAACGACCTTTGCAACATCGGTGATCGCACTTGCCCGCGACGTGATCACGATCAGGTTGTCCAGTTTCCCGAGCGCCTCTCGCACAGCGGTCTCATCCGGCATGATCTCGATCAGGTCAGAGTCCATGCATACAAGCGTCTTGATGCTGCCATCGTTAATCTCTGCGATGATCTGATCGAGGCTCTTCTGCTCGGTCTTCTTGCTTGCAAGATCGCATCCGACTGCGTTTACAAACGGCTTCATGAACATGATCGCGGCCCCTGACGCTTTCGCAAGGTTGAGGAGCACCATCACGCGCTCTGGGTCAGTGCTCGGGTTAATCTCTGCGATGATCACCGAATCACTGTCAAGAGCAAGCTCAGACTCGTAATTGGCAGGATCGATCGTCTTGTTCTCGTCAGCCAGGCTTACCGCTTTCCAGCCGACCGCTGTCACAGTCGCACCGTTCTTAATGCTCGCAAGAATTCTTCTTACGAGCAGAGGATACTGTTCGTACGGATCGATGAAGAGCACAATCTTCTTCGCCTCCTCGATTGCGTCGAATGGAATCCCAACACCCATCGTTGGGTGGCATTCAGCCGGAATAGATGAGAACGCACCCATTCCGGTGTTCACAACCGCACCCTTGCTCTCTGCAAGCTTCATCAGTGCGAGGTGCTCTTCGCATGTCGTGTTTCCGACCGATACAAATACTGCGCCATCGCTGATCGCTTTTCCTGCTGCTGTGACCGCATCCGGTAGATCGACCTCGTTTCCATCGACCTTTGAGGTTGCATTCTTGAGATTCGCTGACAGCCTCACTCCGAACCTGCAGAGTTTGCCTGCGTTAACAACTGCGTCCTTGCGCCAGTCGATGTCGAATGTGCCGTCGTCCTTTTCGCGAACGTACATTCCGCACGCAATCGAGCAGCCTGGACATACTGTGGTAAATATATTCTCGTTCATTTAAATCACCTCGCACCTCAGTGCCCCTCCTCGACCAGATCAACTCCGAAGAACGGTGGTGTTGTCATGTCCATGCCCGGTTTGTAATCGAACTCCTTCTGCATCGGAACTGCAAACCTCTGGTAGATGTGCGTCAGCGGTATCTCGACCGGACAGACGTCGGTGCACTGCCCGCATCCGATACACGCGTCCATCAGGTGCACGAACCGCACAAGGTGGAACCGCGACATCTTTTATGTGTCTTAGGCCGACCTGACCTGGTTGCACTTCGCACCCTCGCCACATGCGAATACCGGGAAGACGGTCTTGCCTGAACCGCCGTTGTTGAAATC
>JAUWHQ010000154.1 GCA_030605805.1 Methanosarcinales archaeon
CCCTTGAATCCGATCTGCTCGGCAATTCTTGCAGATTCAGCCACGTCCGCAGGAGTTGCTACCTTTGTGAAGAGCTTTGCCCTGTCACTCGATTGCCCACAATACCTGCACGGGAGATCTACGTTGCACCCCTTATTTGACGAGAGGATGAACGCATCCAGCTTGAAGACTCTCCCGAGGTTCTCATCCCTCACCTGACCTGCTGCACTCAGCAATTGGGAGATTTTCGTCCGGTCATCTGCATTTTTGAAGAGATAAAGCGCATCTTCTCTTGTTATCGTATCCGCTCTTGCCCTCTCCAGTATTTCCTCAAATTCCATCTCTATCCCTCCTATTAATTGTCCCATGCGGACGGGTGAAAGAAGATTCCCTGATAGTCTACACGAAGCCAATCTTCGAAATACTCCTTATCTATCGCCACCGGATCGATATCCTCAAACTTGTCAGGATGAGCCATCCTCGCGAAGTATAGAACCCCAATGTCTCCTCTTGTCCCGGGAAGCATGTACTCAACCAGGTACACATTCCCACTTTTCATCGCTGTAAGCTCATCGAATCCCGGATGATCCATCGCCTCTTCTATAGACTCATTCGCCTTCGAGGAACTGGTTATTTTATAGCCCACGCTTTCACTCTTCCAATCTCCCAGAAGAATGATGTCCGGGTCATTGACGAGGATCCATTCCGGATCTACATCCATCCTCCCGGAGAAATCTGCGATATTTGTGAGACCAGCCGCCTCTATCGTCCTGCACATCGAATAATCCCTGCCAAAGACGCCTCTAAAGTCTACGTCTTGAAAGAGCATCGTTGGCTTATCCTCTTCATCCATATCCTCCAGACGTTCCCTGATGACGCTCAAGTGGCTCTCTCTCCACTCAAGGTATTCTGCAGCTCTTTCCCCGTTTCCAAGGATGTATCCCAGTAACATTATGACATTAGCGCGCTCATCCAGCTCGATGGTGTCTACACAGACCGCCTCGACACAGATCTCGTCCAGTTTCGTAGTGACTGGCTCCACAGGCGCCGGACTGCCGAGCATGATCACAACATCGGGATCGAGTTCTGCTACCAGTTCATAGTTGAGACCTCTCCACTGATTGCCGATATCTGGTTTGTCACTCATCACCGGGAAGTAGCCACGTTCCGGTATGCTCCGTTCGATCCCTACCACTTTCTCCTCTGCACCGAGGAGCCGTATGAACTCTGCCTGATTGTCGTCAGTGACAACGATACTCTCTATCGGCATCTCCAGCGTCACGATCCGGTCAACAGAATCGAGAACCGTAAGCTCCTTCTCTTTTCCGAGTATGACAAGCTCGATCTGTGTCACGTCCTGCATGTTGATCTTGCGGTCATACTTCGCATCTGCGAGATCTGTCTGATCCCGGTATTCGAGGATGATCAGTTCGGTATACGTCACATCCTGCATGTTTATTGTGTCGTCTTCGTTCGCGTTTCCGAAGACGCCAAGCGTGTAGTCTGATGCTGCGGCTGGCAATGCCAGTAGCATCAAGATTGTGGTTATTCCTGCCAGTATTGTATTTAGTTTCATCATATACTACCTCACAATTATATTTCGTAGAATCCTACGTGAAATACATGTTACATGGGGCATGTGAATCATAGCTAATCCAGTCAATACTTAAAACTTTTGGTCAGTGTTGTAACATAGATCACTAAGCATGTTAGCCATTGCTAAACGACCTCGGTTTTGAGCGAGGATGCAATTGCCATGGCTGCCAGCTCACGGATATAAATTCTGACCGGGGCTACCTGTTTACGCCCCTGTTGAGTGGTTGTCGATCGAATACTCTCGTTTCAAAACCGTTGGATATTCAAAAGAGGGGGAAAATAAAATAAAAAAAACTCCTCCAAACGAATGCCACAATCCACATTCATGCTTATTTCTGCGATTTTCCGATTATATTGGCTATTCTCGCAAGTTTTTTGTCCACCATCGCCTTCCACGTCTCCAATATCGCATTCCACATCTCCAGGATCTCAAGCTCTTCTTCTCTTGTTAAAGGAAGTATGTATCCATGATAACCAGATCCATACTCGTACTGTGGAAACCAGTGCTGTGGCGTGTGAGGGGGTGAATGTTCATATCCTGATCCATGCATGCTTACCATATCTCCGGTTGGTTTTACATTATCTGCCTATATTCACAATTCATGTCATACCGCGCGTGCATACCGTGATTATTCTTTCCATAACTTAAAACTTTTGGTTAATATCGTAGCACAAACCAGCAGAGATTCCACCCGCTATTCATATCAACTAATATTGAACAAGACTCCCGTCCATCTTCGCTCTGTTGACCGCGTATCTGAACGAGAGTAAACCAAGAGGTACCAGCACAACCGAGAAGACCATGAGTGCGGATATCTCAGGAGCCAGTGCTGAAAGCGAGTACCCCTGAAGGAGCGCGTGCCTCATCCCGCTGAGCGAGTATGTGATCGGTAAAAGATACGAGATTGTCCGGAGCCACTCGGGCAGAATAGAGATCGGGAAGAGCACTCCGCCAAAGAGTTCGGATGTGCTCATAAAGAACATGTTGATCGGATCGCCTCTCTTGAGCACCATGATAAAGCTTGCAGAGATTATGCCGATGCTGCCGAAGCATATTATCGTTAGAACGAGGATTAACAGAGCAGCAGGGACATTTGCATTACTCATATCCACACCCAGGAGAATACCGATCACAAGATACATCAAAACCCTGAAAGACATGAAGATAAAACTCCAGAGAGATGATAGCGTTACTATTGCCGAGGTATCGGTCGGGGTAACAAGCATCGCTTCCAGTGTGCCCATCATCTGCTCCCCCCGGATGCTCTCTGAAAAACTCCTGAGCGCAGTCATCAGATACCCTGAAAAGGCTATGCCTATCAGCACAAAGGAGAAATAGTCCCCACCATAAGGTTCAAGATGCGCCATTCCCGCACCTCCGACCAGTTTGGAAACGAAGTAAAAGGTCAGAATCGAGAAGAGCATGAAGAAGAATCTCAGGAAGAACTCGAATTTATAGCTTGTTGCAAGTACCAGATCTCTTATTATGAAGGAAAACGCTTTTTTCCATATCAAAATCTCATTCCCCCATGTCTACCGCCACCCATCATCCGTCTACGCCCCTGATAAACGTGCTTTGGTGCTGCCCCCCTCTCAAACTCTTTGCCGGTGTAGTGCATGAAGACGTCACCCAATCCGGGATCCGGTTTATCAAGTCCGGCTTTCAGTTTATCTAACGTCCCGACTGCCACTATTCTGCCCTCATTGATGATCGCAATCCTGTCGCACAACTCTTCTGCCTCAGGAAGGTGGTGTGTGGATAGGAAAACGGTCTTCCCCGCGTCCCCTGTGATGTGTTCCTTCACAAACTTCCTCACATTCTGCGCCGCACCCGGATCCAGTGCTCTCGTCGGCTCATCCATGAACAGAACCACGGGATCGTTCAAGAGTCCACGTGCAATAGCCATCCGTTGTTTCATTCCTGCAGAATAACTGAGAAACATATCATCTGCCCTGTCCTCCATCCCAACAAGGCTCAGTAACTCATCTATTCTCTCTTCCGCATCATCAGAATAGTAATTGTGAAGAGCGGCAAAGAATCTGAGATTGTGTCTCCCGGTCAGCCGCCAGTAGAAGCTCCGTTCATCAGAAGTGACGAAACCGATCGATTCCCTGATCTTTCCACTATCCTTCGCGATGTCATATCCGTTCACATAAGCGGTTCCTTCCGTGGGGGAGATCAGCGTGCATAGCATCTTTATGAGCGTGGTCTTGCCAGCGCCATTCGGTCCGAGAATGCCGAAGAGCTCGCCACTTTTGACATTGAGGTTCACATCAACAACTGCGGTCATCGCATCCTTTCTGAAGGGGTGCAGGAAAAAGTCGGTAAATCCCTTCTGCAATGCAAACTTCTTTGTTAGATTGTGCGTCTCAATCGTATATTTCAATATCTCATCCTTTTCTCCCTATAGGTGCCTGCTTCAGCGGTATGATATAGGGCGTTTCTGATTGTTTTCTCACAGCTGCCTCGACATTGTAGACAGACTCTATATTCTCCGGGGTCAACACATAAGAAGGCTCGCCAGCGGCAACGATTTTACCGCTTTTCATCATGATCATCCTGTCCGAGTATCTCGATGCGAGGTTCAGATCATGAACCGCCATCAGGGCAGTGATCACTTTTTTGTTCACAAGATCTCTTATTATATTCATCACGTCAAGCTGATGCCATATATCGAGATTGCTGGTCGGTTCATCGAGCAAAAGAACGTCCGCTTCCTGAACAAGCGCCCGTGCGAGAAGCACTTTCTGCTGCTGACCACCGCTTAATTCGTTGAAATTGTTCATTCCGAGCTCCTCAATTCCAAGTAATCTCAGCACCGCCCACACCTTCTCCTCGTCGTCATCACTGCTGATCCATCCGAGATGTGGGCGCCTGCCCATAAGCACCGTATCAACGACATTGTTGGGAAAGATGCGCAGTGAATTCTGCGGCACATAAGCAATGTTCCTGGCAACATCCATCCGCTTCATCCTGGTTACCTCCTTTCTGTCGATGAGAATGCTGCCGCTTTGCGGTGTCAGTATCCGGTCTATGCATTTGATGAGCGTGGATTTGCCAGAACCATTCGGACCCACGATAGCAACAAGCTTCGCCGGAGGTATCTCAAAACTCACGTTCTTGAGGATTGGCACGCTATCGTAGCTGAATATGATATCCTTTGCCTGGAGTTTTATCATCATGTCCAGAACTCCCTCCTCTTTCCTTTCAGAATCAGGTACATGAAGAACGGAACCCCGATGAGGGATGTCATGATCCCTGTGGGGATGATGGTGGGTGCTATGATATTCATTCCGATGGCATCAGCCAAGATTAACACGAATGCGCCGAGAATGCCAGATGCCGGGATGAGAAACCTGTGATCGCCGCCTATTATCATGCGTGCTATATGCGGTGCGACCAGCCCGATAAACCCGATGGTTCCGGTAAAACAGACAACAGTTGCCACTAACAGACTTGAGATTACCATGATGAACGTTCTGACGTTGTTGGCATCCACGCCGATGCTCTTTGCGGTCTCGTCTCCAGCCGTCATGATGTTTAAGTCCCACGCCTTTGACATGAGTAAGGGGATGCAGATCACAAAGACTACGAGTATGAGCGGGAATCTCTCCCACGTGAAAGCGGCAAGATCGCCCATTCCCCAGCTTGTCATCAGTCGCAGTTGCTCGTCTGAGGCGAAGTACTTGAATAACTGGCTCATTGCAGTGAATAGATAGTTAACTGCAATCCCGGCAAGTATCATGGTCTCGGATGTTGCCCCTTTAACGGTTGCCAGTGCAATGATGAAACCCGAACATAGCAATGCGAATACGAAGGCATTCCCGATGAGAAGATATGGTCCTCCGATGACGGAAATTCCGAGAACTGCCGCAACGGCGATTCCAAATTGCGCACCTGCTGAGATCCCGAGCGTGAAAGGGCTTGCCAGTGGATTTTTTAGCACTGCCTGCATCACGCACCCGCATACGCCAAAACCGAAGCCAGCCATAACGCCCCCAATGATTCGGGGAAACCGTATGTTCCATATAACCTGTTCCGTAAGATCGTCTACATTGAAACAATCGGGATAGAGTTTATCAAGAAGTGCACAATAAGCCTCCGTGACTGTGATATCCAGCGGTCCAAGCGTTATGATTATGCCGGTCAGGAGTATGATCAACAGCAAGATTGTGCCCATAAAAGCCGTCTTCCTGAAGACGAACTTCTTATACGCTTCCTGCGTCGTACTCAGCTTTCCAGTGCGTGATGATCTGCGCTTTACTGCTTTTGTCATTTTTGTTGTGTGGTCAAATCGATCCCGCACAAGCGGTAAACGCCACTGGATTTAACCACCGAGGACACAGAGAGCACAGAGTTTTTAAATCGATCCTCTGCGTCCCTCTGTGCTCTCTGTGGTTGTAGTTCCTACCGATGTCATTTATGTCAGTCGCGGTGTTGCGCCTCCAACTGACCATTACAGTTTTTGCCATTTTCTTCCATTACCGTTCTGTGAAGGCTTTGGTCAGACCCGCGGTTGCACCGATACCTCCAGCCCCTCCTGCTGCTCCGCTCGATATCACGATCAGGTTCTTCTCCTTCGCAATCTCTGTTAATGTCTGGAATTCCCTGAGCTTCAGCGCAACAGGCGTCTTCTCATAGAATGCTGCAGCCTCACTCATCTTCTCTGATGCCTGGTATTCAGCCTCGGCAAGGATGATTCTGGATCTCCGCTCCCGTTCTGCCTCTGCCTGCCTTGCAATCGCCCTCAGCATGTTCTCTGGCAGTGCCACATCCCTCATCGTGACTACAACAACCTTCATACCCCATGGGTCGGTTGCAACGTCCAGTAGCTCCTGTACTTTCTTATTGAGCCGGTCCCTCTCAGAGAGGATACTATCAAGCTCGTTCTGACCCAGAACATCCCGGAGCGTCGTCTGGGCAAGGAGCGCTGTTGCAGCCTCGTAATCCTCAACCTCTACAATCGCCCTGCACGAATCCGTAACCTTGAAGTAAATCACAGCGTCCACATCGAGGCTGACATTGTCGCTGCTTATCACGGTCTGTTTGGGCACATCAAGCTCCCTCACACGCAGGTCAACCCTCACGATCCGGTCCACGAATGGTATGATCAGGAATAGCCCGGGACCTTTCTCGCCGAGCAACTTTCCGAACCGGAATACCACAGCCCGCTCATACTGCCTCGTGATCTTTACAGCCATCACCAGGAGGATGAGCACCGCAAGGGCTCCTGCCAATAACGGGATGTTTAATGCCATCTTGAGTCACCTCTCAAGATCTCACCGGCAAGCGATTCGATCTCTGGCAGATGAAGATCAAGTTCTTCGCCTGCCAGACCAGCTCGGAATACATCCCTGTTTGCTGGAATCATCCCTACAACATTCAGTTGATCCAGTGATTCAAGCATCATAGCCCTGTTATCATCGTCAACTTTGTTGAGAACGAAGTAGATCTTCTTTCCGATGCCCTTTGCCATACCATCGATCTTTCCAGCGAGTTTGAGCGATTCATAAGACGGGTCAACGACCGCGAGGATAGCGTCGCATCCATGTTCAACACCTCTGCCGAAATGCTCGACTCCCGCATCGGTATCAACGATCACAACTTCCTTTTCGGCAACATTCAGATTGTTGAGCAGGGTTTTTGCAAGAACTCCCATCGGGCAGGCACAGCCTTCCCCGAAGTCATGAATCTTTCCGATGGCAAGGAGTCTTATTCCATCCTTTTTGGCGAGGTATTCTTCCGGAAGATCATTAAATCCCCACCTTTGATCGAAGATGTTTATCGTTTCTGACTCCATCTTTTCAACATCTGCGTTCTTGAAGAATTTCATCAGCCTCTTGATCATCTCCCTCTTACCGCCAAAGAAGTTCATGAAGTCATCAGGCAGTTCCATGCCCAGCTGGCGATGCAACCCATAGTTCGATTCATCAGTGTCTATCACAAGAACATCAAGACCCTTTGATGCCATCGATTTTGCGAGCAGCGATGATATTGTGCTCTTCCCGCTGCCGCCTTTACCGCATATCAGTAGTTTCATTCTTCTGCCACCATATCGTAGCGCTCTTTGATCCCCGCGTAAATGAGAGCGCTCCGGTTTCGCTATCTTTTACCAGGATTTCGGATAGATGTTCTCTCAGAACGTCCTCCTTCTCTTCCGGTATATCACGCATCTCCTTCCATCGATCTACAGCATCACCCAGACTATCGTAGTGCTGTTCAAACTCCGTGTCCATGATGTCGACATTCGCATAGATCTCCATGTCGTGCAGAATATTATAGAGCAGGATATAATCTGTTGAGTGCCCGAATCGACGTCCTTCCCCGGAAATCGCTTTCCGGAGTCCACCGTCCCCGTTACCCATCCATTTGCCCGCGAAATTGATGACGTAGACATACCTCTTCGATGCGGCATCCATCTTTCCGAGTGCTTCCTGTATATCGAACATACCAAGTGAGTGACATGCGATGACGACATCATGCGGCTCAATATCCACGCCCAGCTCGATGTCCTCCCAGCGTTTGTTGATGGACGTTACGTTCGTTATGCCGTCCCTCTCCACATTCTCCTGTAAGCACGCAAGCATGCCTTTTGACGGGTCTACCGCAGTTACAGACTTCACCTGCTTTGCAATTGGAATTGAGAGTCTCCCGGTTCCTGCACCAACGTCCAGAACCGTGTACTCTGGTTTCAATTCGAGCTTTGCTATCTGCCTCTCAGTACGCTCGGTATGCTGCATCACAGACTCATTGAACTTCTTTGCTCGCTTATCCCACCTGCTGCCCGGGTCTTCACCGCGATCTCCTCTGCGCTGGTGTCCTGACCTCATCGATTTCCATAATTCATTCCAATTTATTATTCCTGCCATATTATTACCTAATATCATTTATTCAATAAATATATAAATATTTGGGAGGAGAAGACACCTCCTCCCGGCAAAGATTGTATCGGCTCTTCTATTGCACATCAAGATACTCTCGTGGCCATTCCAGCCAATCGGCGTACTGTGTGAAGACACCATCGACCATAAGAAATGCCTCGAATATCTCGTTACACTCTTTCTCCAGATCCAGATCCTCGAATTCATCCGGATGGAGCAGTTTAGCCATATACAGCATATTAAAGAGGCTTCTGTCCGGAGGGTGACCCCTGCAATACGGATAGAAACAATTGTAGACCCTGTCGTTCTGCACGGCACTCACGGTCTTCAGATCATCGGAGTCCATAATCATCTCAATCGCACCCTTGTCCTCGGCACTGCTGCAGGCAACGAACATATACTCAGGATTCCATGCTATGATCTGCTCGATTCCGACATTGAGGTTGCCGGTCGGCTCATCTCCTGCTACATTGATCCCACCGGCTATGTCCAGAGGCTCATAGCTCGACACGGTACGTGTGAAATCACGCCCCTCCTTTGGATCATAGAAACCCTTGGAACAGCCCCGTGGCGCGAAATAGACGGTTGGCTTGCCGTCCTCATCAAGGTCATCTGTAACAGATCTCACCATATCGACCTTGGATTCGATGAAATCGATCAGATCTTCTGCCTCATCTCTCTTTCCTAACACATATCCCATGAGTTCAATCTGTCCATACAGACCATCATAGTTATACTCGATACTAACATAACCGAAGGTTACACAGGGGCAGCCCACCTTGTTTTCAAAGAGATCGGCATCTCCGGTTGTAAAGATCACATCCGGATTAAGAGATGCCATCAACTCATAGTCTATAGCATACCTCGTGCTCGTCTCCGGAAGGTCAGGAAGCCTTCCATCGAGTATTTCGAAATAGCAATCCATGCATCCCTCGGTATACTCCCCCCAATTCGTGGGGCAAAGACAGGACTTGCACGCAGCCTCCGATGCTACGAGTTTATCACCCGCACCAAGAGCAATAGTCAATCTGGCATCGTCAGGAGCTCTGGTGATCAATCGCTCGATCGGCTTTGGTACCGTCACGACTCGATCATCAGCATCGAGAACCGTGAGCTCCTTCTCCTTCCCGAGAATGACAAGCTCGATCTGCGTCACATCCTGCATGTTAATCTTGCCGTCGTACTTCGCGTCCGAGAGTTCTGTCTTGTCGCGGTATTCGAGGATGATCAGTTCGGTATACGTTACATCCTGCATGTTTACCGTGTCGTCCTCGTTCGCGTTTCCGAAGACGCCAAGCGTGTAGTCTGATGCTGTTGCCGGCAGTGCCAGCAAGAGCATTGCCATGGCTATTCCAGCCGATATTCTATTCATTCTCATTATATATTACCTCCTTGTGGCAGACTTTTATTCTGTGTGATTATGCGCAAAATATATGTTATATAGCGCGTGTACAGCGATAGATGATCTATCCAGTATTTAAAACTTTTGGTTAGGTCAGTAGAACTAAATAATACCATCCATATCAAATCGCCTCACACAACATCCTCGATATCCCCTTCCACCTCGAGATACGCGCTTCTCAGTTCTTCCAGTTCTTCCTCTGTCGCATCCCAGTATCCCCTTTTTTCGGCTTCAAACAATCTTTCCATCACTTCAGCGGCTGCAAATCTGTTATTTTCGATCAGTCGTCTCCTCATCTCCTCATCAAAGACAAATCGCCTGGCAATGGACGACCAGATCCAGTTATCCACCGCGTTTGTGGTTGCAGCCAGCCCAAGTACGTTCTCAAGTCGATCTGCGATCTGTTGCGCCCCATGAACATCATGTTTCAACATTTCATCGATCCATTTCGGGTTCAGGAGTCTTGTCCGCACCCCTCGTGCTATGACGTCCCCGACATCCTCTGTCTTTACCACCTCTTTTGTCGTGTCTGTGATCAGCATCTCTGGCTTTTCACCTCTGACGGTTTCCACAGCCTTTGAAAGCCCACCAAAGAACTCGAAATAATGATCCAGATCGACCACCTCGTAATCATGCGAATCCCTGACCTGTGAGACGATCTCCACGCTGGAGAGGTTCTTCCGGTAGAGATCGTCGCTATTCTCTGCGTGAATATTCTCGACGTAGAGATGGTTCATCGACTGGATGTAAACCTCTGCCAGATCTGCCTCATCCTTCCAGATCGAGTCTTCGATGAGCGGGAGCATCCGTGTCCCGTACTCCCCTGCCTTCGGACCAAATATCCTCCCATTTGCAACTTTGTTCGCAGTTTTCTCGTCGATCTCTCCTCTTTCGAGCTCGCTTGCGAGCATCTGTCGGTTCTCAAGGGAATGCTTCCTTACAAAGTTCATCTCGAGAGGCTCATTAAGCTCTGCCACGATGCCCACGGCTCGATTCAGAAGATCCATGAGATTCGGGAACATATCGCGGAAAAAGCCGCAGATGTTTACGAGACAGTCGATTCTTGGTCTCCCGAGTTCTTCCAGTGGTACGGGAGTCAGTTCCGGATACCACGATCCGATCCCTCTCGTGACCTTCACTCCGAGATAATGGAGGATCTGCCCGATGGACTCGCCTCCGGTCTTTGTTGTCTCAAATCCCCACAACACGACCCCGACACTTTCAGGATAGCTGTCATTCTTTCGCAGATATGCCTTTATCGTGTTTTCTGCAATTTCAACGCCCCGATCAGACGCTGTCTGGGTCGGAATCCTGTTCGGGTCAAATTGGTTGATGTTTCTTCCGGTTGGAAGAATCTCCGGAGTTCGCACCACATCTCCACCGAGAGATGGCTCGATAAACTCCGTATTCAAGCCTCGCAGGCAACTTTCGATCTCGAGACCGCTATCGGAATAGTTTCTTGAGACCTCGATTCCAAACGTCAGGGTCTTCTCCAGCTCCTTTCTCTGTTTGCGATTGATCTTGATCTTGCCATCCCGAATAGCGCTCTCGATGGACTCTTTGATGGATCCATCGATGGAACGGTTCACGAGTTCGGAGCTTCTTGAATCGAGATCATCGAGCAGGGAAGCGTATTGATCCTTATTTCTCAGCGCAAGATCATAATCGATCTCCATTGATTCTGCGAGGATTCTGTTGAGCGATTTTTCCCCATCCCGGTCATATCTCAGGATAAATTCGGTAAATCTCTTGAGATCTTCGATTTTGTACTGCTCCCCGAGTATGTGCAAACCTTTTGGTATGATACTCCGTTTCATCTCATAGAGCTCTTCGTGGATGTTATCGATGGTTTCCCCTCTGAATTCCAGTTCTCTTGCCTTTTCAAGGATTTTCTCCCGGACATTCTCGCTTCGCAGGGGGTTCTGCGCCACGGTGGTGGTGTCGTTGTACTCATCGATCAAATCCTGAAGCTCGGTATAATCCTCATACAGATCCGATGTGGTGTAAGGAGGGGAGTTGTAACTGATCAGCGTACCATAAAGCCTCCTCTTCGCGATGGTGGACTCTGATGTGTTGAGCACGTGATATATGTACAGATGCGGCATATCACCGATCAGAACATCAGGAAAACAGCTCGAACTCATTCCCACTTCCTTTCCTTTCGTAAATTCTGCCAGACCGTGAGTTCCTACGTGAAAGACGGCATCTGCGCCCCATATCTTCTGCAACCAAAAGTAGAAGGCAAGATACTGGTGATGTGGCGGTTTCGTCTTGTCATGAGACGCTTTAGCCAGATCCGATCCGTCGAGCGGGGGTCTTGCTGGCTGAATCCCGACAAATATCCTGCCAAATTCGATTCCCGGTATCAAGAGTCTGTTATTGACAGTCATGACGCTTCCCGGAGGCTCGCCCCAGTATTGTATGACATCGTTCTGCAGTTCATCAGGCAGTGACCTGAAGAATAGAAGATACTCATCCAGATCTACAGAAAAACAGTTTGCAATCGTATTTTCTTTCCTGAACCAGCTTCCCGAGTTGGTGATCGCCATCTCCTCGAATAATTTGTGCAGCTCTTTCTCCGGAATCTCTACATCGTACCCGTCCTCCTTAAAACGTTCCAATAATCGAGTTACGCTCTGGAAGACATCGAGATAAGCAGCTTTTCCGATATTCGCCTCACCCGGCGGATAGTTATATATTATGACAGCGATCTTCCTTTCGCTCTCTGGCAACCCCTTCAACTCGATCCAGTTCCTGATCCTGCTGGTGATGCGGGAGATACGGTCATCGATCGGTGCAACCTCCCTTGCATGAAGTTCTCCCACCATTACATCCTGCACCCCGGAGACTGGTATGGACTCGATGCACCCATCGAGTTCGGGCCAGATCACAGCAGCAATGATCTCGATCGGTGAAAGCCCGGTCGGCGATTCCTTCCATTTCTCGACCTCCCGCGTGAACATGGTCGCCGGAGAAAAGATGGGCACGTTCAGACTCTTCAACAGCTCCAGTGTCCGCTCCGGATTCCCGCCAAGGGGACCCCCGTTTATCCGAAACCACATCAGACTGATGACCGCATCGACGATGGGCTCATTGTCTTTGAAGAAATATTGCCTTATCGCTTTCAGGTTATGAATTCCATCCGAATAGACAGGGATGAAATTGAAATCATTAAGTTCGTTCGTAAATGCTTTTATCGTTGCAATGTTCTGGTCAAAATGCATTCCTCCATGAAAAAGCATGCCGATGGTTGGATTTGACTCCTTGAATCCGGTTGATCCGGTGAAATCCTTCAGGTCTGTAAAATGTCCGTACGCCGGATGATATATCCCATATTCAGGGAACTCAACAGGTTTTTTTGCTTCTGGCAGGTCGTATCCAAAGTACTCCCTGAGAAGAAGCAAAAAGAGATTATAATAATTTTCTCTGCCGCCATGCCTCCAGTATTTAGTTATTTTTACATAGTTGCCTGCATCCCTCATGGATTTGACCGGCAAGAGTTTCCCGGCGGTCTCCACGATATTCTGAGCCCGCTCTATCCGTTTCCAGAGGTCTTCCGGATCTTGATCTTCCGCCCCGGTTGTGGCACTGGCACTCATCCTGTCTGCCATCTTTTTTCCGGAGAATGAGCCGAGTCTTGTTATCTGCATCAGCTTGCCTATGGGCGTGATGAGATTCAGGACGATGTTATCTCCGTCCTTCAATGCGTCATAAACGACTTCGCTCGATCGCCCGCCGCCTCTTATGTCGATCAGAACGATGTCTGAGCTTTTCAGATCGTTTTTCAGGATCTCTTCATCGATCTCTTCTTCGTCTATCTGGTTCGGATAGTATGTCCTGAAATCGATTCCGGTTTCAATGCCGTTGCCGTGGTTCAACTCGTTCACTGCCTCAGCGAGTGACAAGGTCGGTACGGTTGAGATACAGGTGATCTTCATATTGATCGTCTCTTTTTAAAAAATAAGGAAGGAGAGCGACTTAGCTCTCCGCTGGTCGTGAATACACAAACACACCGTGCTCTGCTACATCGAAGTCTATGCCGCAGAATTCGTCGATGTATTCCTGATGTATCGCCTGTGCATCCATGTTCTCGAAGAGATCCGGATGGAACCACTCTGCATAGTAAGCGAGACCGACCACATCAGCCAATCCACCGGAGACCTCGCCCTGCATTATGTGGATGCGATTGTTCTTCACCGCTGGAATCTCTCCAAAGCCCGGAAGTCCTATTATCTCGTCATAATACGCTTCCAGATCGCTATCGTCATCCGTTTCATAACCGCCGCCACGTGAATTATATCCGGATGCCTGACCGATGACCACTGTAGGCTCCTGATCTAAAATCCACTCCAGTTCCGCATACGGATATCCTGGCGCAAGACCCGGTGGCAGGTCGGCAGCTATGTTGATCCCGCCTGCCTGCACACACATCTGGTGAAGCCCGGTGCCGCTGGCAGCAGTCATGCGGTTGGATGAACCTCCCTGGCTCCCGTAATCGATGAAGACCATCGGTTTATCGTCATCCGAGATCCCTGATACCACGTCTTCTACCTCATCAACGTATTCGTCACGCCATTCAATGTACTCTATGGCATTCTCCACCTCACCGAGCAGATACCCGAGTTTTATCACATCTTCTACCACCGTTTCTGGTTTGTAGAAGTTTAAACGGACCACGGTTACTGCTGGCTCAAGCTTATCTTCAAGACCTGTGTGACCAGGGTTGTATATCCCAGGAGCATACGCTATGAGTATATCAGGGTCCATTTCCAGTATCTTTTCAAGATCAGGACCAGATCC
>JAUWHQ010000087.1 GCA_030605805.1 Methanosarcinales archaeon
GGCGTGGAGCGATCCTCCCGGATCCTGATCTGGATATCGGAGTGTGAGGTGACTGATATGGGTTTTTCGACCGGTTCAACCGCGAATCCCACAAAAGTGAGCGGTTTCGTTAGTCCTTCCGCTTGACGCTGATAAAGTACACAACCCCGCACCACGGCACCCCAACAATAAGCAGCTTCGTCCACATAGACTTTGCATTCTCCATCTCGGTGTGGAATCTATCGCCCGGGCGTTTCAGGCAGTCTATCAGCATAACCGCCCAGAACGCAAACACCAGCGTAACTATCGCCACGATGGCGTACATACCGACCGCAATCCCGCTCACGATTTCACATCCAGTCCCATGATCCACATATTCAACCGGGTGCACCTTGACGGATTGCAGTCATCGATGCAGCCGGCACACGGATCAAGGACATTTCCGGAGATCAGCAGTTCGTATTTACTGACACCTGCCTTGCCACAGTAGCTGATTCTGTATGTCCGAACACCCCCGGTCACCACAGACTCGCGCTTGACCCGACCTTCGTCCAGCAGCTTGCGGATGATGCGTGAGCACTGCCTGCTGTTGATACCCAGCTCCTTCCAGATCTGGCTCTGCAGAGCACCGTCTTTGCTGCGGCGTATCAGATTCAGTGTCTGTTCCTCGATCTCCTCCATCTGCCATCTGCCTCCTATTCAACAGGGATGATCAGGATGATATTGTTGCCACGAAGAACGACCGACCCAAGAGAGCGCATCCGCTCCCCGTTAGCAATCTCTACTGTATCCAGCAGATGCAGGTTCAGATAGTCGTCCACGCTCTCAAGCATACCTTCGAGCAGGTGTTCGTCGCCTTTCATCTCAACCTGTATCCTTGAGCCGATCATCGACTGAACTTTTTTTGTCGGAAACATAATAACTCCTTAATAATTCCTTAATTATATCCCACTGATCTCATAAGATTCGAGGATCACTTCCTCGCTTAGATATCCGGTGTGGTATGTCTTTCCTGTGTCAAGGTCACTTACCGTGATCTCGGCTGGCGCAAAGATGGCTGTATCGATGTTGGAAAAGTCGTATCCCGCAGCCTCAAACGTCTTATAAAACGGCTTGCCATAGCTCTCTGAGACCTTGGCAGGCACCTGTTTGAATATCTCCTCGTCAAAGCCCCTGGTGGTGAGCACCACCGATCCGTAGTATATGATGCTGTCGTTCGTCGAGCCTATCGCACGCATCTCGTCGAGCACCACCGGAGCGACCGGCGCAGTCCCTGTCGCATGTAAAATATTCTGTGTATCGAATCCGAGTTCGTGCAACCTGCGGACTGCCGTCTCGATCACACGCCCTGATACCAGAACCGAGCCGACAAGACAGGTGGTCGGCGCAACCAGTGCGATGACCTCCCCTACATCAACCCGGCATGCGTCTGCGATGAACTGCATAATCTCCTCATCAGGGAGTTTGTTTGATTCGAGTGCGATGACCGCGCACTCGGCGTCGTCATGATACGCTATCCGGTCAAAGATCTCTTTTGGTTTCTGCGCAAGCGCACGCGCAGGTCCCGAACCCATCGCAACATATTCCCTGACACCGATCTGCCAGCCTGCGGTCTGTGCGCCGAGACACGCGATGCACGAATGATCTGTGGTAACATCGATGAATGCAAGCGGCAGATTACCGATCCTGCGCACGCCAAGCGATGCCGTTCCAAGACCGCCCATACACGCCTCGATGAATCGTAAGCCTGCTTCGTAGCTTCCCGAAACCTCGATCCCGCAGTCAATGACCGTTGATCCGTTGTCAAGCGTGTGCACCTTGATCTTAAGTTCCTCGCTATAGCAGATCATCTCATCCACAACGTCAATCGCAGCCTCATTCACAGATAACATGTCGATCACTCTTGCGTTATGTTTGCAGTATAGCATATAATCATATCGCTGATAGCCCCACGCGGATTCGAACCGCGGTCACAGGCTCCAAGGGCCCGCAGGATTGGCCACTACCCTATGGGGCTATGTACTAATAGGTTGTGCGATAAAGGGATAAATAACTATGTCGGGTGCAGGGGTTGTTGCGATCAGAAACCTGATCCTGCTATGCGCGTGTGCGGGGCTCGTGGTTCTCATCGGCTATCTTGGATATCCGCAGACAGAATGCACTCTTGTCTGCTATGGTACGCCATGCGACACATCGGAACTGACGTTTTACATAGAAGGTGATCTTGACCCCAGAGATCAGATGCTGCATATGAGCGATTATGATGCTGACACCGAGGTAGTCATCAATAACGTGACTTATTCCATAAACAGGCAAGATCAACCGATCGATTCGCTGGACTGTGGCAGAAACCACATAAAAGTCGGGTCAAATAACGAAACAACCGTGACAGTCTCTTATGGTGTGCAGTACAAGCCGGTCATCGAACGGTTCCATATCGCGGGACTCGAGGTCGGTAAGGAATCAGACTTCTTCGTCTATTCGGAGAATATTACGCGGTCATATATGCGCATAGAGAAGGAAAACCGCGAGATCGTCTTTAACCAGACATTCAACGGATCGAAAATCCGGATCAAGATAGACGAAATCGGAAATTACGCCGTATACATGCGAGTGTACGGCGCAGGCTGGTCAGAGACATATTACTCTGAATTCACGGCGTTTGCGGGCGTGACACAGATCATCGACAATGTGCCGCTGCGCAGGTCAAAGCCCGATGTGCCTGCATACCAGACAAGGTTCCCGGTTGCCATCGTCAGGGAGGATTGCGGCGTCCTGCTAATTCTCAAACGATCTGCCAACGGATATCATCGGATAATACTTGGGCGGCTGCTCCCGTATCTGTCGTACCTGAAAGACTGGGGCACTTCGGCGGTCCGATGAGGAGAGTTAGGGTGCTATCGATTCCCTATAATGTTGCGCCTGATCTCCCGCACGGTCTTGTAATGCAGCGCAACGATCATGTTTGCGATCGAACCAAAGATGAACAACTGAAGTCCGGCGATGACGAGCAGCGTTGCCAGAATCGTGAGCAGGACATGCGTGATTCCACCGAGCCACTCGTTTACCACGTAGATGCCGACCCCGATGCCTGAAAGCATGGACAGCAACCCAAGCATTCCGAAGTAGATCATCGGATTGTGCAGCTTCGCAAGCTTGAATATGGTCATCCCGATCCTTGCCCCATCCCTGATCGGGTTTAGCTTCGTATCAGCCCCTTTTCGTCTTGGCAGGTAGGTGATCGGAACCTCTACGACCCTTAAATCCTTCTTGACGCACTCGACCGTGATCTCGGTCTCGACCTCAAAGCCAGTTGTATCCAGTTCGATCCACTTATATGCATTCTTATTAAAAGCACGGTATCCTGACAGGATGTCCTTGAG
>JAUWHQ010000218.1 GCA_030605805.1 Methanosarcinales archaeon
GCTAACGGTCCGACCACTCCGGAGGCAGACGATATCCTGTATGAAAAAGGCATTCATGTGATACCGGATTTCCTGTGCAATGCCGGCGGGGTGACGGTTTCATACTTCGAGATGGTACAGAACTTCAACAGGTACTGCTGGAGTGAACGAGAGGTTCATGAACGTCTGGATGATAAGATGACTGTTGCATATCACGCTACACTGAAGGGTTCCAAGAAGTACGGCGTAAACATGCGGCGTTCTGCTTATGTGGTTGCCATCGAGCGTGTCGTTGAAGCGATGAAGATTCGCGGGTGGGTGTAAGCTCTTCCGCGTGTGCGGGTAAACAAGGGGGGGCGTGGTGTGGGGGTTGGTGACTTAAAGGGAGATAAAAAAATGGAAACAATAGAATTTAAAATCAAAGATAGCGATTTCATTTCATTGGGAAATGCAGACCATAATATAAAATTAAGTCGAGATATTGAACCAGAGAAATTCATTGAAATTTACAGCAAGATTGCAAAGAAATATGGATTCCAAATCACCCAAGATTTTTACCAAAAGTTTAAGGAAAAAAGATGGGCTTTTGGCAAGAAACAATATCTCCAAGTCGGTATTTTAGAATATATTATTGATTTTTTCATCCAATGCAATAGCTTATTAGAAAACGGAATAGAAATTAGCCCACTTATTAGTGAGTTTAGAGGCAGTGGAGATATTTATGAACTATACCATTCTTGCTCTCTTTCATATTTAACATCGATTTATGCGTCAAACGGTTATAAGATTGAATTTTTAGGGAAAACAAGCCATAAAAGTCCTGATTTTTTTATTAATGGAATTTCTGCTGATCTAAAAGTTATCCAGATGACCGATTGGGGAGAAATGCATATGAAAAAAGGAAAAAAAGAATTTAAAACAGATCTCTCAGACGATATTGCCTATGACATTGGTACATTTATTAGAAATAGACTGAGCGAAGGTATACAACAAGCTGATATGTTATTTGTTGATTTGACAAGCAGATCCTCATTGATGTTATATCTGAACGAGAAATTTGATCAAATCAGCGATATTATTCCAGAACCCAAAGAATATAGGGTTATTTATTTCTGGAGGATAAGCTCAAATAAGTTCATCGATAGAAAAGGAATTTCTTCGTTTTTCGGGACTTTCGTAGATTTTGATATAAATCTTTGGAATCATATTAAAAATAACAGTATTACTATTACTCATAGAATGCGTCCATAATGATAAAAAATTATCCACTGAAAAATGAGTATGGGTGTGAGTTATTTGGGCTGGGGCGGCTGGGTCTTTCACCCCACCCCTCGCCCCCTCAGATACTCCTTGATCTTACCCCCAGCACATGTCCCGTAGTGGAATCACACTTCGCCCGCAAAGACACGCATCCGCCCCGCCCACAAATGCCCCACAGATGCGCTCCAACATCCCGACGCCGCCTGATGCCCTTCACCTGAGAGAACAAGCGATTTTCATCACTCCATCAGCCGGTTGATCCCCTCAAGCACTGCCTCCACAGACGCCATGATGATATCGGTTCTCGCGCCCCTTGCCGTGACCACTTTTTTGTCAGACCGCATCTTAACGAGCACCTCGACCAGAGCATCGGTGCCGCCCACGATCGAATCGACATGGTACTCCTCAAGCTCGATGTCCTGCATATTCGCAATCGCCTTCTTGAGTGCATTGATCGCGGCATCCACCGGTCCTGTTCCGATGCCAGCCTCGACAACCTCCTGCCCGTCTATGACCAGTTTGATGGATGCGGTCGGCGTGACCCGATTCCCTGATACCACGGTCAGTTCTTCGAGTTTCACCTTCGCTTCCTTGTAGATCTCAAGCACAGTCTCCGCGATTGCCTGCAGATCGGCATCGGTCACCCGCATCCCCTTGTCCCCGAGTTCCTTCACACGCACGAATATGTCGCCCAATTGCTCATCTGTTGCTGTGAGCCCGAGCTCGCGCAGCGCGGCATTGATGGAGGCTCTGCCTGTGTGCTTCCCGAGAACGATCTTCTGCTCCCTGCCAACGACCTCCGGCGAGATCGGCTGATATGTGAGGGGGTCTACGAGGAGCCCGTGCACATGGATTCCTGCTTCGTGCGTAAACGCGTTTCCCCCAATGATCGACTTGTTCGGAGCAACAGCGACGCCTGTAAGCCTACTTACGAGGCGGGAGGTCGTGTACAACTCCTTGCAGTTGATCTTTGTCGGTATGTGATGCAGCGACTCAAGCACCATCACCACCTCCTCAAGGGGCGTGTTTCCTGCCCGTTCGCCGACCCCGTTTATGGTCACATGCGCCTGCGCCGCACCCGCGAGGATCGCTGCCACCGTGTTTGATGTCGCAAGCCCGAAGTCGTCATGGCAGTGAATGCTCATTGGAGCACCAAGATCGCTCAATTCCTTAAATATCCCGGTGGTGCGCTCCGGCGTGAGGATTCCAACAGTATCGCAGAAACATAACCGATCCGCGCCAGCCTCGATGCCGTCAGCGTACAGCGACTTCAGAAAACCGATGTCTGCCCGCGAGGCGTCCTCGCCGCTCAGTTCAACGATGAGACCATGATCCTTTGCAAACTCGCAGACACTGATCGCCTCGTTTCGCACTGTTTCACGGTCTTTCTTCAGTTTCTTTTCGATGTGAAGGTCAGAAACCGGAACAACGAGATGGATGGAATCCACATCGCATTCGAGAGCTTTTTCGACATCGATCTCGCGGATTCGACAGTAGCTGCAGATCTCCGCATCCAGATTCTCGCGCACAACCGCCCGGATACCCTCCTGCTCGCCCCCGGTCATAATCGCGCTGCCAGCCTCGATCACGTCCACTCCCAAAGAATCGAGTTTTCGTGCGATCCATACCTTCTCCTCGGGCGTTAGCGACACACCCGGCGTTTGCTCGCCATCGCGCAGTGTCGTGTCCAGAAATCTAACGGTATTAGTGGTGCTTGTTATGCGAATCCCTCTGATAGTTGTTTATGGCAATTTCTTCACGTCACCTGACTTAAGAATGTTGATGCACCACGCCATAAAAATAGCCGATAGTTTTACAGTGCCCTACGACATGATCAATCATAAGGCATGGGCTCGTAGGGTAGCGGATATCCTATTGGGCTTCGGACCCAATGACTCGTGTTCGAATCGCGGCGAGCCCGTCTGTGCACAAAGGTGGTGAACATGAAAGATATCGACAACCTGACCAAAAGAGCAACTGAAATGAAAGCGAACGGTATGCTTGACGGGCAGATCGCTGACGAACTCAACATCTCGCGGGAGACGATCGTCTGGCTTCTGACACGCGCCAGCAAGAAAGAAGGTGTTCGCGCACCAAAAGACCTGTCCATCGACTGGGGGAACATCGGTGAGAGTTCGTACCGGATGCGGTGCGTCTCGGATGCGATGGTGGATATGGTCCTCGACAACATCGGCACTTTCCAGGACACTGATGTGGTAGTCGGCATAGCGGTCAGCGGCATACCGCTGGCAAGCATCGTGGCAAACGAACTTGATGCCAGACTTGCGATATTCCACCCGAACAAGCAACTGATGGGTACGGAAAATGCTGATGCGGTTGGCATCTTCAGCCAGTCCTTCGCAGATGTCAAGGGTGCGAAATGCATGATCGTTGACGACGTGATCACTACCGGGATGACACTTGTGGAGACCGTCCGACAGCTTACCAGTGCGGGCGCGAAACCGACTGCGATTACCGTGCTCGTCGATAAACTCGGGCAGGATACGATCGAGGGCGTCCCGGTCTATCCACTGTTGCGCATCCTGTGGGTGGTCTGAAAATAGGTTATTTCGTGCAGACGGCAAGCAGATAATAACCGATGCTATTGAACGGGAAGTCCCAGCGCACGAGGTTCTCGATCCTGCCTGAGATCCGCTGGTACGGTGAGGCTTTCTTTTCGATGCGGTGCAGATGCGGGTACAGGAAGATCATGATGCTGCCAACGCGCGCCCTCTGAAACCCTGCACCCCGCATCTTCTTCACGAGTTCTCTTCTCGAAAAATAATATGTCCAGAGTCCGTCACTCACGAAATCCCTGTTTTTGAGAGCGTGTTTCACCCAACCACGGTTTCCAATGAATGTGTGCCTGAGCCACCAGTTGAGATTCCACCGGTTGACGATCGTGAATATCGCGCTGCCACCATCCGCAAGCACCCGGTGCATCTCAGAAAACGCGCGGTCAAACTCAGGGATGTGGCTATACGCCCCGAACATCGAGGTCAGCATCGAGATGCAGTCTTTCTTGAACGGGAGCGCATCCGCACTCGCGATGATAAACGGTATCGATAGACCCGCTTCTTCTGCCTTCTTCTTTGCGGCGCGGATCATCTCCTGAGAGATATCAAGCCCTACCACACTAAAACCGTCTTTTGCCAGAGCCAGTGTCTGTTCTCCGGTTCCGCAGCCGACATCAAGGATGATCCCCTTGAAATCCGTCAGATTCTCAGATAAGACCGAGTTCTCTACAGACCGCATGTAATCCAGTTGCGGGTTCGAAAGTCTCGTGTCGTAGTCGGATGCGAGGCTGTCGTAGTATTTCGGGATGTTTATTTCTGGCATGTCTGGGGTTTGTGATCGCGGATGCAGGGACTAAAAGATATGCAAGCAAATCTGCTGGTAGTTGGAACGATTCCTGAACTACCTTCTTATCGTCATCTCACATCCGCTTTTCCATAAACACTGCGTCCAGTTTCAGCCCGATGTTCGCTGCTACTTTTTTGTGATACCCGTCTATGCAGCCACGGCAGTACTCAACTCTTGATATCGGCATCCCCCTCTCCTTAAATTCCATGGCTGCCGTTAGCGTAGCACACGTCTTCGTATTGAGAATGGCACTCTCTTTGTTGCCTTTTACCTCAACACCGCTGCCATGCAGGTTTTTACTCATGGTTGCATAGTGGAGCGCGTATTTCAGCGGAGTATCCACACCCAATGGCGGTAAGGTTCATGGCACAGCCCTGCGCTGCCATAGTCCCAAGTTCATCTCCTGCCTCCGGTCCCAGTTTTTGCCGGATAAAAGCCCCGGTGCCTGCCAAAATGCCAACAAACATCTCTGAGGCTATCTTCTGGATTTCTTCCCTGCTCAGTTCCGGTATTTCTACCATCCTATTCACCTCCTTTCGGTTGGGCTTAATATCTGGCTATGGCATTTAAAATTTTTCATCGATTAGAGGTTGTGAACTCCCCTGATGCCGAAGCTCACCATGAAATCCGGTTACCTCCTCCCGAATACATCAGAGAAACGCCGGTAAAACCGCCTGGCTTCGCACCGACGAAGGCAACAGGTGGGCATTTACCCTAAATCCGGAAAAGGATTATAACATGCCCGCACAGAATCAGAGCCATGTTCACCATCCTTACAGGTGCCCAGTTCGGAGACGAGGGCAAAGGAAAGATCATCGATGTATTGAGCAGTGATTACGATATCGTTGTCCGATTTCAGGGCGGAAATAACGCAGGGCATACCGTGATCGTCGGAGACGACACCTACAAACTCCATCTGATTCCGTCAGGCGTCCTCACTGATGCCCGCCTCCTGATCGGTCCTGGCGTGGTCGTCGACCCGGGAATTCTTATCGGCGAGATCGAGATGCTTGAGAGTGCGGGCATACGAATAACGCCCGAAAAACTCGGGATCGATGCAAAAGCAAGCATCATCATGCCTTATCACATCGAGATGGACAAGCTCGCGGAGCAGGCGCGGAAGCAAAAGATCGGAACGACCGCCCGCGGCATCGGATTTGCGTATATCGACAAGATATCAAGGGACGAGGTGCGGCTGGCAGATCTTGCCGACACTAACGCGTTTTCAGCGATCATGGACGAACTTGCGCCGCAGAAAGAGCGCGCAATCATCGATCTCGGAGGCGACCCTGGTGTGGTGCGTGCAGGCATTCCCGAGTATACCGGATACGGCGCCACGCTCAAACCCTACATCACTGACGTCTCCTACGAACTGAACCGTGCGCTTGATTCGGGTAGGAATGTGCTCGCAGAGGGCGCGCAGGGCGCGCATCTCGACATCATCCACGGCACCCAGAAGTACGTGACATCATCGAGCACCACAGCAGGCGGCGCATGTGTGTACCTTGGCATCGGTCCGACAAGGGTGGATCAGGTGATCGGTGTGGTCAAGGCATACATCACACGGGTTGGAGAGGGTCCGCTGCCGACCGAACAGGCAGGAGAGATCGGGGACCGACTGAGAGAGGCGGGCGGCGAATTCGGCACCACCACAGGGCGACCCAGGCGGTGCGGATGGTTTGATGCTCCGCTTGCACGAAAAGCCGTGTATCTCAATGCATATTCGAGCATCGCGCTGACAAAGCTGGATGTTCTGACCGGAATCGATCCGATCAGGATCTGCACCGGATACGAACTGGATAACGAGCGCATAGAATATCCGCCCGAACTTTCGGCTGATCTCAAGCGTTGCGTCCCTGTGTATGAAGAGATGGATGGATGGAACCTGGATATTTCTGCTGTGGATACGTTCTCAGATCTGCCGGCTGCTGCGCAGGATTATGTGCGCAGGATCGAGGAGATCCTCAAAGTCGATGTCAGGATCGTCTCAAATGGTCCGAAACGTGATCAGATACTCGTTTGCTAAATGTTTTTGCTGTTTTTGTTCGAGCTTGATCTTGCAGGGCTTGCAATTCCCATAGAGGTAATCAAATAGTTGAATGGTAGCCTCTTCCCCTTGCCGGTAAGCAGCACGAATCTCATCGCGGGTAGGTATACACACCCGCGTTCTCCATCCATCAAACGAAATATTTTATTTGCAACGATTGTGATGGAAAATATAATCTCATTAATAATAAATTTTGCGGTGGTGGGGGTGAGTAGTTACCGGACTCTTTTATTTCCATTAACTATCTCGGATTGGTACACTACCAAATATTCGTCCTGTAAACATGACCGCAACTGCCGTTGCTGCTTCACAGAATTGCATTCATGAATGGCACAGATATATGAGATATGACCAGTGTTTGATCACTGCAAAAAACACAATCGTTCCCGGGAGCTCGAGATACGTTAAAGGAGGTAGATGGTGGGAGACCCTAGTTTGCATCATTGGCGTCTCGGCCCCGCTCCCACCACGATATAATTGGATGGATTAATACATAAATGTTACGATTGGCAGATTGACATTTTTAAATTTTATATGGTAACCAAACACATGCCCAGACATCCGCCCGATCCGTATCATCCGCCACATTCGTGTTTGTGATCCTAAACACAGGCAGATTAAGAAAGAGGGTGGTTACCTGCCCTTTCTCATCTCAGAACGGTTGGGTGAAACTTTTCTCTCACACCGCTGCCAACGGCTTTGCTTCGCTAACGCTTCACATTCGATATAGTGGTTCATATCCAATTTCAAGCCGGAAGATCTGACGATCTTCGTGTCTGAGAAGAGTTTTAGCCTGTTCTTCTTCGTATAGAACGCCCATTTCCGAGATCGTTTATGATGGCAATACTTATTAGCAATCCAGGTCCTGGATTTGTCTGGATGTCTCCTCTTAGCCAATCTCAGGGAGCTTATTCCACATTCTGTTATCCTGATTGCTGAATATCTCATTAGACCTCTTGTCGCACGCGTCCGCTGTGATCGATCTTCTTTGTCATGACTCATTTATCCAGGATAAATGAAAAAGTGAGCCAAAAACGTACACAAAACTTAAGCCATCTAACGTTCACCCGTATGCATGCATTTGGCGCTGTTTCGCAGACTACGGTCGATTAAAGAGACCAAAACATTCAGGAAACAAAAAACATCGGAGGGGATTATCGGATCACAGGAAATCCATACGCATCGGTATCATCAAAACAGTAACAAACCTTCTGATACCCGCTCTTCAACTCGATCACATCGCTCCTGACACTTTCAGGCGATTCATCGTCAAGCACGATCCGTTTCATGAAATCGGCGATCACATCCATCTCTGATGCGCCCATCCCGATGCGGGTAAGTTCCTGCGCCCCGATCCTGATCCCTGATGGCTCGACTGTGACGCTTACATGATCTCCGGGCAGAAGATTCTTGTTTACGATGATGTTCGCCTCTTCGAGTTTTGTTGCGGCTCTGATGCTGCCGCCAGCCTGTGTGACATCGATTGCGACCTGATGCGACTCTGTAAACCCGCGGGGCTCGCAAAGCACATCAAATCCCCGCTCGTAGAGCGACTGCGCGAGTGATTTTGCGTTTGTGATCACATCCGAGGCGTAATCATCGCCAAATTCGATCATCTCGGCAAGCGAGACTCCAAGCCCTGCAAGATGGTGCAGGTGGTGGTTACTAACGGTGCCAGGGAAGACTGCTTCATCGATCTTTTCCGAAAGCCCCTCCTTGCAGAAGATCACTGCGCCCTGCGGTCCCGGAAACGTCTTGTGCGTGGACCCTGTCATCACGTCCGCGCCCTCGCGTAGCGGGTCCTGAAAACACTTGCCCGCAATAAGCCCGAGCACATGCGCCCCGTCATAGATGACGGTCGCACCCACCTCGCGGGCTGCCTCGCACGCCTCACGGACCGGATGCGGGAATAAAAAGAGGCTTCCGCCCAGAAGCACAATACGCGGCTCGGTCTCGCGAATCTTTGCAACCATGTGGTCTGCGTCGATGTTCATGATCTCAGGGTCAAACGGGTGCTGGATTACGCGCAAGCCCCTGACGCCGGCTGCCGAGTACCGGACGTGGCTTATATGCCCGCCCTGAGGCACGTCAAGGGAAATGATCGTGTCTCCGGGGTCTGCCAGCGCAAAAAAAGCGGCGATGTTTGCGTTGACGCCTGAAGTCGGCTGCACATTGACGTGCTCAGCCCTGAACAGCTCCTTTGCAAGC
>JAUWHQ010000158.1 GCA_030605805.1 Methanosarcinales archaeon
ACTTGATTCGCGGAAGGAGACTGAAACGCGGCTGAAGCTTGTGGGGCACAATATCCGAAGAGTGGGGTATCTGGAGATGATGGGTGATGTGGTGCCGCACTGGCGCAGGCAGGGGTATACGTGAATTTCGTCCCAAGACCCAGTGCCCCAACTGCTTTTGCATCACCTACACTCCCCCGAGCCCATGCGGCATTCTTATGCACATACGCATTTTCATCGTTTAATTTCGATATAGTCTCTTTCAAAAATTGCTGCTTCTCTGAATCCGGTAAGTTGTTAATTGGTAAGGTGGAATGGGTCAACACATCGCTTACAATTTTGAAGATCCGAGCGTCGAAAAGCCGTAATGTGTCTATGATCACATTATGGCAAAACCAGACGAATCGCATACGGAAGATGAACAGGAGCGCAATCGTTTGCTGTCAATCGATATCAGAGGGGTGAACGCCCCTCTAAAATCTGCAAAAGTCTTGGTAGATCGAAGGTAAAGGCTTGCGAAAGTGGATTGGAAGATACGACAACCTCAATAAAAGCAGTAAGAGGGGGTGGTTCAGGGATAAATCAGAGAGCAACCGAAGAATGTTCGCAGAAAAACCGATTCGGAGATGGAACAACTCGTGGTGAACGTGCGGAAGTCGCTCTATGGAGTGAAAAACCAAAGATACAAAGTATCGTTGCTATTTCTGCCGATGAAATACAATTTCGGATGCATGAGCTCGGTCATTCGGAAGATGAAACCCCAAGTCTGTCCACGATCAAACGTATCATCAAAAGGAACGGTATGGTGGTTCAAAAGAGGAAACGATACATCAGATGTAAATCTAAGGATTGAAGACTTTAATGGTGAGTTTGGAGACAAATTGTGGGAATGGGGACAGTTCAGGGATCTGGAGCATCTTCGAAGGGAGGCGAAAATCTTTCTGGAGCGCCACAACAACCGACAGGATTGGAAATATAGGAAAATTAACCGGGAAGCCATGCCGCAGCGCAGAATTCCGCGGGATTTTGAGGTCGATATGAATAACCTGCCACTCACAGATGGCAAAGTACACTTCATACGGCTGGTGTTGGAGAATGGAACAATTAGCGTGTTGAATGAGGATAACAGCTTCGATAAATCATTGGCGCATGAATAGGTGTGGGTTACCATCGACACAACGCATGAACGACTGAGGATCTATTACAGGGAGAAGAATGCAGAAGCGGCGGGGCTTGTCAAGGCTCATGAGTACAGGATCGATGAGGATGCGAAGGAGTTCGAGGTGATGTTCTAAAATGAGAGATGTAAACGATGTGTTGAGCTTTTTGATGTAAGCGATGTTATGAGCCTTACCACATAATCTCTTGATTTCTGTATTGATGGAAGAAGTGATTCGCCGGCATCAGAACCAGTAAAATGTATCCTGCATCTGCCGGTGTACACTCCTGTACCATCTCGATGTCACATTGCTATTCTGTCATGATATATATGCATCCGGCGATGATCCGACATGTTTATATGGATCAAACTCCTTCTACACCTGCTGATGTTTTTGCAGGGGGGTCCCTGTTATGGACATCTGAAATCGGTGTTGCCATGTCTCTAACGACGATCGATCAATTGAACGCAATTCTTGCGGATACCAGTTCCCGTGTCGAGTGTATACGCGGAATTGTCCTATCATCCGCAGACGGTCTCAAGATCGCGGACCGGTTCCGTGATCATGCTTATGATACCCAGATCGTCCATGCGATCAGCGCGTCGATTGTGGGGCTGGCAAACAGGTCGGTTCATAACCTTGGCTTGCCCCTATTCGATCACGCGACTATCTATACCGGCGAAGGCATCGTTGTCGTGTTTAATCTGAATGATGCTTCACTGCTGGCACTGCTCGATCCGGATGCCAATGTCGGGCTGGCACTGCTCGAACTGCAGCATGTTGCCGAACAGGTCAAAAAGGTTATGAGGTTATAGGATGATATCAAATAGTATGAAATGGAATGATACAGTCAACATCCCGATTTATCCGAGGGCTGATGATCTGGTGTTGCTGATGAATTCACTCGTTGACGTGATCGGCAAGGGGAGTGAAGGAATCCTGTACAATTTTGGCAAACAACTCGCAGAAAAATATTACAGTCGGATGAATATACCAAAAGACCTCGATCAGGACGCCATCTTCAAGAATATTCTGAGCAGCATGATGTTTTCCGACTGGTTTACAAAGATGGAAATCGAGAAAGATGATGGATTTATAGTGACGCTGAAGTCAGTCTTCGAGCTAAGCGCTGATGAGGACAACTGTAATTTTATTCGCGGTTTTCTTGCAGGTTTATCCTCAAGTATCTACCGCACAACATACCTCTGCAAGGAAAAACGCAATCCTGAAGAGATATGCGTATTCACGCTGATCGAACGGTAACCTTTTTATGATAGCAACCAAAGAGGCGGTGAGGTTACATGAGACGAAAGAGAAGTTCTGATGATGCGCCCATCGATTTCGATATTTTCGATGCGATGATCGAAGATTTGATCGAACACATCGGGGATATCGACAATGGCGCCCCGGCAATGTATGGATTTTCCATAACAAAGCGCCCAGGGGAGGAACCTGAGATTCTTGAGTTTGGGTGTCGCCCCGTGTCTGATGCTCCTGATTATCCAGGACACAAACCGCTGCTTGAGGTCTTTGAGACTGACGATTGCGTGCAGGTGGTTGTAGAGCTGCCCGATATCGAAAAGGATGATATATCGCTCGATGCAACCGAGGAGACGCTTGCGATACAGGTGCAGATCGAAGACCGCACATACAAAGAGACCATAGAACTTCCGGCACGAGTTGATCCGACAAGTGCTACCGCAAGCTGTCGCAACGGCATCCTCGAGGTCACCCTCACGCGAGTGGGGGATATAAAGACCCCGATAAAAATAACATGACTGAACTATGACAGGTGGTGTCTGCGACGGCGTCTGCGTGCTTGTGCCCACGCTCAACGAGGCAGAGACGATCTCTGGCATCGTGAAGAGTTTTGTATCTGCCGGTTACCGTGTGCTGGTGATCGATGGGCATAGCACTGATGATACCCGCAAGCTTGCCAAAGAAGCAGGCGCAGAGGTGATCATTCAGACCGGAACTGGCAAGGGGCAGGCAGTCCAGCAGGCGTTTGCCACGATCAAGGACGAATACCTGGTGATGATCGATGGTGATGGTACGTATCTGCCAGAGGAGATCGATACGATGCTTGAACCGGTGCTTGCCGGGCTGGCAGATCACGTTATCGGAAATCGGTTCGCCAATTTCTCGCCGGGCGCATTCACAAAACTCAATTTAATCGGAAATAAAATTATTAACCGGATGTTCAGGTTCATCTACGGCGGATCGCTCAAGGACATCCTGTCAGGATACCGTGCTTTTAATAAGAATGCATATAAGTGGATCGAACTGGATACAACTGGCTTTGAGGTCGAGACCGAGATCACGGTCGAGTGCGTCAAGAAGGATTTAAGGGTCGTAGAGGTTCCG
>JAUWHQ010000166.1 GCA_030605805.1 Methanosarcinales archaeon
ATCGAGTTGGATCTCAAATATCTTTAATCGCGCCTCCTTATCCGGCATCGGTATGTGGACGAGGCGGTCGATCCTTCCTGCCCGGAGCAGTGCCGGGTCGATCAGGTCGATGCGGTTGGTAGCAGCGATCACGACCACATCGCGCAGTTCCTCGAGTCCGTCAAGTTCAGTCAGGATCTGTGAGACCACCCGCTCGGTTACAAAGGAGTCTGCGCTGCTCCCTCTTGCAGGCACGATCGAATCAACCTCGTCAAAGAAGATGATCGCAGGAGAAGCCTGCCTTGCCTTATGGAATATCTCTCGGATCGCCTTCTCTGATTCGCCGACGTATTTGCTCAGCAGTTCAGGTCCCTTGATGCTTATGAAATTCGCAGAACTCTCGGTAGCAACCGCTTTTGCGATCAGGGTCTTTCCTGTGCCTGTCGGACCATAGAGCAGCACTCCGGTTGGCGGAGTTGTGCCGATAGCCTCGAATATCCCGGGATAACGCAGGGGCCACTCCACGATCTCGATCAATTCCTGTTTCTGCGCCTCAAGCCCGCCGATATCACTCCACCTCACTTTCGGCACCTCAACAAACACCTCGCGCATTGCAGAAGGCTCAATAGACCTCATCGCCTCGTAAAAGTCGGTCTTTGTTACAATCAGTTGGTCGAGCGACTCGGACGGGATATCATCCTCGAGATCGAGCTCTTTCATGGTTCTGCGCAGCGCATGCATAGCCGCTTCCTTGCAGAGCGACGCGGTGTCAGCACCGACAAAGCCGTGCGTGAGATCGGCAAGCTCCTCAAGACCTTTTTCCTGCATCTCGTCATCAAGCGGCATCCCTCTCGTGTGGACCTGCAGTATCTCAAACCTGCCGTTTCGGTCAGGGACCCCGATGTCGATCTCGCGATCGAACCTGCCGCCCCGCCGTAGCGCAAGATCGATATCATTCGGGCGGTTGGTCGCAGCGATCACCACGACCTCGCCTCGCGACTGCAAGCCGTCCATCAGTGACAGCAACTGTGCCACAATCCTGCGTTCAGTCTCCCCTGCAACTTCGCCGCGCTTTGGAGCGATCGAATCAATTTCATCGATGAAAATGATACTTGGAGCCTCTTTTTCCGCATCTTCAAAGATTTCTCGAAGATGTTTCTCGCTTTCACCGTAATATTTGCTTACAATCTCAGGACCGCTGATCGATATGAAATTTGATGACGTTTCGCTTGCAACCGCTTTTGCAATCATTGTTTTTCCGGTTCCGGGCGGTCCATACAGCAAAACGCCCCTTGGAGGAGCGATGCCCAGTTTCCGGAACAGTTCGGGATGGCGGAGCGGGAGTTCGACCATCTCGCGGATGAGGCTGATCTCACGGCTCAAACCGCCGATGTCCTCGTACGTGATCTGCGTGGTGTGCGCCTCATCTGTGATCGGGCGTTCCTTGAGTTTGATCCTCGTGCTTCTGCCTACAAGAACCACGCCTGACGGATGGGTCGCTGTGACCACGAACGTGATCGGTTGGTCCACGGTCTCGACCCTGAGGTGCTGCCCTTTTGTGATGGGTCTCCCCTCGAGATACCGTAACAGATACCGGGTTCCACTAACCAGCTTGATAGCCTGCGTTGGTGCGATCACGACACTGGTTGCATCCTTCGCCACGACCTTGTGCACCCTGACCCGGTCATCGATCCCGGCATGGGCATTGCCCCTCGTGCCTCCATCGACCCGCACCAGGTCCTCGCCCACGTCACCCGGATATCCGGGCAGCGCAGTGGCGTACGCCTTCTCGCTGCCGGCAATCTCGATTACATCTCCGGCAGATATGCCGAGCCGGTCCATAAAATCCCGGTCGATGCGTGCGATATCCTTGCCGACATCCCGATGATATGCCTCTGCCACCCGGAGCGTGGCTTCCTGTGCGCCATCATTCATGCACTGCACATCTGTATCATGTCTCATTTGTATTACTTTCGGAGACCCCGGGGGTTGTCACGCAAGTTACATGCAAAACACTGGCGCAGCCAAATCGGATGTGAAAGCGCGATTGCACTGGTTCTGCACTTAAGTGCGGGGTTTGGTGACTTCAGCTCACTTTTCGGAATGTTTTTTATAGCATAACTTCGCAGTTGTAACATAATGGAGATGTATTCTTATCAATTGGATATCTTAGGAGATAATGTGATATGGATTTCATAGATCAAATAAAAGGATTATCCGGTCAGATTTCTAAACAATTGGAGCATGTAGAAACGGAAGAGGCAACAAAGAACGCCCTTATTATGCCATTTATTAATATTTTAGGATACAATGTTTTCAATCCTGCGGAAGTTGTTCCGGAATTCACTTGTGATGTTGGTACAAAGAAAGGGGAAAAAGTTGATTATGCCATAATGAAGGATGGAAATCCGATTATATTATTTGAATGTAAATCTGCAAACTCTGATCTGGAAAAGGAACATGCATCCCAACTTTATAGATATTTTTCAGTCACTGAAGTCCAAGTTGGAGTTCTTACTAATGGAATTGTCTACAAATTTTACAGTGACCTTGAAGAATCGAATAAAATGGATGCAAAGCCGTTTCTTGAGATTGATATGCTTGACATAAAGGAGCCTCTTTTGGAAGAATTGAAACGCTTTAGAAAAGAGTCGTTTGTGATAGAGGAGATACTATCATCGGCAAGCGAGTTAAAATATACGAAAGAAATGAAAAAGATTCTTGGGGAAGAACTCAGTTCACCCTCCGAAGAATTTGTTAGATTCTTCACAAAACATGTTTACTCTGGCAAAATGACAAAGCGCGTCACGGAAGATTTTAAGGATATTACTCATCGTGCTTTCAAACAATTTGTCAATGAAAAGATAAGTGACAGATTGAAATCAGCATTAGAGCAAGAAGGTGATAGTGATGCCCAAGAGATCGCTGCATTAGACGGGGAGGACCTTGAAGAGGCAAAAGATGATGGGATTGTCACAACGGAAGATGAAATAGAAGGTTTTCATATCGTTCGTGCAATATTGCATGAAACTACTGACCCTGAAAGAATCGCTTTGAAAGATAGGAAAAGTTATTGCAACGTTCTTTTGGATAATAATGTTAGAAAGCCGATTTGCAGGTTCTATTTCGACAGTGAACAGAAATATGTAGGATTCTTCGATGAAAATAAAGCGGAAGAAAAGGTACCGATAGATAAATTGAGCGATATCTACAAATACACTGAGAAACTTAAAGCAACGATCGGTTATTACGAGGGAAATACCCCGTCTGAAGCTCCCCCGGAAAAATCGGTATTGAGTTCTTGATGGGAGTGATGGTTTCGTTCAGGTATGAAGAGAGGTAGAAAATGAAATTCCAAGTTGTGATTGAAGAAGATCTGGAGGACGGTGGGTACATTGTGCATTGCCCGGCTCTCAAAGGGTGTTGGTCACAAGGAGATACGGTAGAAGAAGCGTTAGGGAACATAAAAGAGGCGATTGTCGGGTATCTGAAAACATTAAACGAGAGGGCGATGCATGGTCTCAAAAGTGCAGATAAAGTTCTGGTCAGAGAAGTGGCGGTGATATAAATTTGTGGATAAACTTCCTCGATGGTCTGGCAGGAAGATAATCCGCGTATTCCGAAAAGCCGGTTGGATCGTGGATCATATCGAGGGAAGTCATCATATTCTGGTAAAGGAAGGGGCAGAAGAGATCCTATCCGTACCGGTGCATGGAACTAAGCCAATAAAGGTTGGACTACTAAAAGGACTGATAAAAGATGCTGGACTTACAAATGAAGAGTTTTTAAGGCTTTGTTATGGAAAGAGAATGTGGTAGAAGTACAGTATATTCGTCTCAACTGACCCGAAGAAATTAGAAAGTCTCGTAACAGCTATATCTCTGCCCCGCATAGATCGCCCGTACCATAAACCACCAGAACCAATATCTTATTAAAAGTGTGATAGTACATTATCACAGAGGTTTACTGAGGTTATTCTCATGACACGAAATATCAGGGTGGAACCACTCAGACAGACGCCGCTTGAGAAGCAGGAGATCGAACTTGTGGAGCGGAAGGGCATCGGACATCCGGACAGCATCGCAGACGGGCTTGCCGAGGCGGTCAGCAGGGCTCTCTGCGTCGAATACATAGACCGCTGCGGGGCTGTTTTGCACCACAATACAGATGAAACGCAGATCGTTGCTGGCAGATCATACCCAAAGTTCGGTGGCGGAGAGGTAGTCTCACCAATCTACATATTACTGGTCGGCAGAGCCACAAAGGAGTTTGACGATGTGCATATCCCGACCGATACCACTGCGATAATGGCAGCACGAAAATATCTCGACGAAACGGTCCTGAATCTGGATGTAAACCGCGATATCATCCTTGATTGCAAATTTGGCGAGGGCTCGTCCGACTTAAGGGACGTATTCCACAGGAAGATGCCGGGTGCGAACGACACATCGTTCGGTGTGGGGTTTGCGCCGCTTTCAGAGACCGAGCAGATCGTATACCGGACCGAACGGGAACTGATGGATCTCCGGAAGAAGATTCCTGCGATCGGGGAGGATACCAAGATCATGGGGCTGCGTGATGGGGACAAGATCACGCTCGTCGTCGCATGTGCCATGGTCGGGCGGTATCTCGATGATCTCGACCATTATGTCAGCGTAACAGGGGAATTGCGCGATCACATCGCAGATATGTCATGCGAATGCACGGATCGCGAGATAAATGTGTTGATCAACACCGCAGACAACATCGAGAACGGATCGGTCTTCCTGACTGTGACCGGCACGTCAGCCGAGATGGGCGATGACGGTTCTGTCGGACGCGGTAACCGGTGCAACGGCTTGATCACGCCGAACAGACCGATGAGCATGGAGGCGACGAGCGGCAAGAACCCGATCAACCATGTCGGCAAGATCTACAACCTGCTCTCTAGCAAGATCGCATCCGAGGCGGCTGAGACTGTGGATGGGATTGAGGAGATCTACGTCCGCATCCTCTCAGAGATCGGAAAGCCGATCGACCAGCCGCTTGTTGCAAATGCCCAGATCGTTTCCACCGAGGGTGCGAAGATAGAGACCATAAAATCAGAGGTCGAGGCGATCATCGACCGATCACTCGAGAACATCACTGATATCACCAGACTGATCGCAGAAGGGAAACTCGCTACGTTCTGATGTTTCGAAGAGTCCGGATATCTCTGATATTCATCGCGGTGTTCGCAATCTGTGCATCACTGGCATCGGGTGCCGTGGTGCACGGAACCACGTATGAATGGTCAACGTTTGAGCCTCTTGAAAACACAATCGTCGAGGTGGATTCAACACCACCGCAGTTTCTGGTGGCGTCTTCTGGAAGTTACTCCTTTGATCTGCCTGAAGGGACGTACACGATCCGGGCTGAGTATTATCATGGGAATGTGCTCGAATATTATGCCGAAGAGAACATCACGATCGTCGGAGACGGCAATTTTGTGCTTGATCTCCTGATGTTTCCGCCGATCGAGGATGCGTTCCTGTACGAGGACATAAATTTCAGCGAGGATCTGTACGACTACGAAGAGCCGGATAAGATCACCGGTGAAGATGATTCTCTGGTATCGCCGGTTTTAATCGCTATTTTTTTCATTCTGATCGCCGGATTCGCTCTGTTCTTGTGGGGGCGGCGAAGGAGGAGTGAAAGCGATGTGAAGGGGGCGCAAGGGGGAGATGCTCGATACGAGCCTCCTGAGCCGGAGATGGAGCCGGAACCTGAGCCTGAGATCAAAGAAGAGGGATTTGAGCGATCAGAGGAATCCGAGGGGTTAGAGGAGTCTGATATCCCCTCCGATCTTCAGGAGGTGCTCTCGGTCATCAGGGATGATGATGGAAGAATCAGCCAGAAGGAACTGCGGGCGCGGCTTAAGTATTCGGAAGCGAAGGTGAGTCTGATGATAACCGATCTCGAGGATCGGGGATTGGTGAAGAAGGTGAAGAAGGGCAGGGGAAACGTGATCATACTCAAAGGATATATGAAAAATTCATAAACCATCAACGATAGATGAGATACCATGTTTGAAAACATCAGGAGCATGTTTGACCAGTATTCTTTCGGCGTTTCACCAAACGACATGATCATTTTCTTTCTGATCATCTTTCTCACCCTGATCTTGCGAAAACTCAGCCTGTACATCTTCGAGAAAAAACTGGCTGAGCTCGCCAAAAAAACAAAAACCGAGATTGATGACCTGCTCGTGGTTGCATTCAAATCGCCTCTCGGCTATCTTATCATGGTCTGTGGAATCTACGCTGCCATCGCTTCGCTGCATCTGCCAGATCAGATGGGGATATTTGATATCGCATGGATCCTTCATTTCTTCTTCACGCTCGCATTCACGTTCGTAGTCCTCCTGCTCCTGCTCAACCTGATCAATGTCGTTGCCCATCAACTGTATAAGGTGACGCGGAAGACAGAGACGAAACTTGATGAGCAACTGGCACCGCTGCTCATAAAGAGCCTCAAGGTCGTTGTGGTGACGATCACGATCCTTGCCCTGATGGATAACCTTGGCTGCAACATCGCATCGCTTCTGGCTGGTCTTGGCATCGGCGGGCTTGCGCTCGCGCTGGCAGCGCAGGAGACTGTGAGCAACATCTTCGGATCGATCACGGTCTTCTCAGACCGGTCTTTTCATATCGGCGACTGGATCAGAGTTGGAGATGTGGAGGGAACGGTCGAGGATGTGGGACTCCGGTCCACACGGGTACGCAGGTTCGATCAGGCACTCGTGACGGTTCCAAACAGCAGGTTCATCAAATCCGAGATCGTGAACTTCACAAGGATGAAGAAACGGCGGATAAAGTTCTATCTCGGCGTCTCATACAAAACGAGCAGGAAACAGATGGAGGAGGTGGTCGAGGGGATCAAACGGATCATAAAAGAAGATTCCGATTTCGATCACACCTTCTACATGGTTCATTTCACCGATTTCGGCGCGTACTCGCTTGATATCTTCATCTACTGCTTCACAAAGACGACGGTGTGGGACGAGTTCCTTGCGGTTCGCGAGGAGTTCAACCTCAAGATCATGCGTCTGCTCGAAGAGATGGGTGTTGAGATTGCGTATCCCACGCAGACGATCTACATGGAGGGAAACGTGGTGGAACGTGGAGCAGAACGTGACCGGTAGTTTCTGTGAAACTGATTACGATGCGAAACTGATCGAACGGAAAACGGGCTTTGACTTTTGCTGCCATCGATCTGGTTAATGTGGATGCCGGCTGTGCGGTGTCTGGATTAATCGTTACAAAAATCGTAAACCTTTTATCCGTCGAACTCAAAAGGTAAAACAGAGGTGATATCTATGGCAGTTGTGACAGTCTCATCTAAATTCCAGATCGTGATTCCAAAGGATATAAGGAAACGGGTTGAACTGAAACCGAAAGAAAAACTGGTTATGATCGAAAAGGATGGCGTTATATGTCTCATCCCCCAGTTACCGGTGGAGAAGATGCGAGGGTTCGTGAAAGGAATGAGAACAGATGATATCAGAGAAGAGGGTGATCGGTTTTGATTCTGCTTGATTCCTACGGGTGGATCGAATATTTCACAGATGGTCCGCTTTCTGTGAAATATGCACAATATGTTGAGAACGCAGATGAAAAGAACACTATTATACCTGCAATAGTGGTATATGAGGTTTATAAGAAGATAAAGAAAGAAATGGGTGAAAAACAAGCCCTTGAAGCGTATGCACAGATGATGCGGACGAAAGTCGTTCCACTGGACGAAGGACTGGCGATAGCCGCTGCTGATTTTAGTCTGATATTTGGGTTTGGGATGGCGGATGCGATGGTATATGCGACCGCTAAAAGAAATGGAGCAGTATTGATCACGAGCGATAGACATTTTAAAGGAATCGAGGGTGCCCGAATTATTGAGTAGATGACAGGTGGCTTGGGTGACGTACTTTCTCAATTTGGTGTAGTTGCTTCTGTTAGGAGCCGCGAGATTACAACAATCCACAGAAGCATGCGGCAATGCCATAACCACACGATTGCCCGGTGCTTGCGGCGGTGTTTCGCATTCCTAAACGGCACCGACACCGACTGTTTCCCGCTGCCTCCGGGCGCTCTCGCGATCCTGCAGGCGTCAGGCTTGCGGTAAACTTATGTACCGACCATGTCCAGATTACAATTGTATTACAGTGTTTATGGCTTATAGGATAACAGGAGAGTTTGATGACCAATAGTACGGATTATCTGCACCGCACATTCATGGGACTCGGAACAGCAGTCAGCGAACTGTTCGGAAAATCGAGTCAGGAGCTGACAAACCTGTTTACTTCATATATCGGTGCTGAAATCGGTAAAATACTCCTTGAGAAAGGGCTGGTGAGCAGGGATACGCCGATGCCCGAGTTGATCGAGATTCTTGCACGCGAGCTTGAGTTCGGAGACCGGTTTGAGATTACCAGGAGTGCCGGTTCGGTCACGCTCAAGATCATGGACTGCAATGTCTGTCCGAGTAAGGTCGGAGGAGTGCCCTTCGAGACGTCGGTATGCCCGATTCCCGGAATCATCAGGGGTGCCATCGATGCCGTGAAGGGCACAAGCGGCGAGGGCTATGCAAAACTCAAGCCGGGGGAGGCGTGTGAGGTGATAGCAATGATCGATCCGGAGGAATCATGACCGAAGAATGGCGCAAAGAGAAGGTGGATTATGTTGTTTACAACGCGATCTCTTATGCATTCGAGCGAGCGCTGAAGGAGACGCTTGGAGAGGGAGCAGCAATCATGCAGACCACGATGGTGCCGCTGGTCGGTATCGATCTGATCACTGCTACTGAAAAGGATCTCGGAATCAAATTTAAGCCAGGAAAACCCATTCCTGAGTTCATGAAGGACCTTGCAAAACTGCTTGTCGGGCTCGAAGTTGCTGACGAGATACACTGCGTAACCGATGAAACAAAGGTCAGGTGCAGCGTAAAAAACTGCATCAACACACTCGCACTGAAGTACCTGCGTGAGAAAGGGATCGAATCGTGTGTTCTCTGCCCGCCCGGCTTCTACGCAGCATCAGCCGCCAGAAAGGTTTTTGGGGATTGGGTTTCAGATACGAATAACGAACGCAACCGCAGAACTCGGGGACTGTGTGGTGACCTTCGAGTTGATCGAGTAGGTGAAGCGAATGCCTGAAACCAAGAAAGAAAGACTGGACAAGATTCTCTCCAGATTCGGGGAAGTCGGACAGATCAGGGCGGTCGGCGTCGTCTCCAAGGAAGGGTTGCTGATCACGTCGCGTATGCCTCCTGAGATGAACGAGCGGATCGTTGCTGCGCTCTGTTCCACGATCATGGCGAGCGCAGAGACCGCAAGCACCCAGATGGGGATCGGAGCGGTGAATGATATCCATGTAAAGACCGAACAGGGCACGATATTACTCCAGCCAGCCGGTGAAAAGGCGGTCCTGATCGCACTGGCAGAATCCGGCGCGCAACTCGGACTGATCATGATGGAGATCGAAGTACGGGCAAAACAGGTGCAGGAGATCCTTGAAGAGGTGTAGCATGGCGGCTATCGCTCTCACTGACACTGGCGGCAAACTCCGCAGGACATATATTCCGATGCTCGATGATATGCTCGGCGGCGGCATGCCTGCCGGGGCGTCACTGCTCTTTACGGCGATGCCGGGCGTCGCATCGGACGTCTTCGGATATCAGATCATTGCCGAGCGTATGCGGTGCGATAAAGGGACTGGCTTCATCTATACAAACACGAAAACCCCTGTCGAGATCGAACATGCCTTTCAGAGGTATGGTTGGGATTTGCGATCGTTTCTTGACTCGGATCAGGGATTTTTTATCGATTCCATATCCCCGATGATGGGAATGCCTGCAATCGGCAGGTATGTGGTCGATGATTTTGCAGAGAGCGAGGCAACGGTCAAAAACGCGATCTCTGACATCGCAGGAGGGACTGCGGTGATCGAGAATATCGCAACACTCCTCGATTCGATCGGCTTTGATCAGACACTCGGATTGATCGGGCGGTTGAATGAGGAAGCACGGGCAAACGACGTGAATATGATCTATATGTTCACGAGATGGAATTACAAGAACGTACTACTCGAGAGACTGTCTGATATCGTTGATTGTGAGGTTAAACTCTTCAGCGTCGAGGAGAAGGTGATATACAGGCAGGTCTTCGCAGTTACGAAATCCAACTGGACAGAGACGCCACGAACCAACAAGATATTCTTCGAGGTCCTTGAACCGGGCGGCGTTCGGGTCTTCATCCCGAAACTGCTGGTGACAGGACCGTACAATGCCGGAAAGACGGCATTTACCCATGCAATCGCAGCGGATACTGTTTCTGTGGATCGGCAGTCCTACGAACTCTTTCCAACGACAGTGGGTCTCGATATCGGGCATCTCGATTATAAAGGGTTCTCTGCCGACGTATTTGGTACTCCGGGGCAGGAACGGTTCGATCTCCTGCTCGAACCGCTTGCAAGGGAGGCGATCGGCGCGTTCATCGTTGTTGACTCGACAAAGCCGGATACGTTCGTGCGGGCAAAGGAGATGATCAGGATGTGCCGCACAGAGGCGATACCAAAGGTGATCGTCGCCAACAAGCAGGATCTTTCAGGTGCACTCTCTCCGGAGGCGATCAAAGAGAAGATGTCGCTCTGGGAGGACGTGCCGATCATACCGGTCTCGGTAGTGAACAAAGAGGGGCTGAACAAAGCCCTCGACACCCTGTTTGGTCTGATGTACGGCGTATGATTCCAAAAATACGATCAGGGATCGCTGAGTTCGATGAACTGACCGGCGGACTGCCAGAGAACACGATGACTCTGATCTATGGTCCGCCAAAGACCGGAAAGTCCATATTCTGTTACCAGTTCCTATGTCAGGCTATGGAAGACGACGACCTGTGCATGTATCTGATGACCGATTACGACCTGACACAGCTCGAACAGCAGATGATGGCTTTTGACTGGTTTATTCACGATTACATCCTGAATAAACGATTGTATGTGATCGACACAGCCTCAGGCTCGGTTGGTGCGCTGCAGAAGGAAACAGATAACATGGCAATATCCTTTCCCCAAAATCCGACCGATATCGCAAGCAAAGTCATTCAGCAGCTGCAATGTGTCCACCAGAAGGCGCAGCGGTTCAGATCGGTCCTGGATTCGGCGACCACGCTCTTTGCGTTCAACTCGCCGATCCTGATCATCAGGGTGCTCAAGGCATACACCCTGCGGATCAAGATGGCGGGCGGCACCGGCATCGTCACATACACCGAGGGCTCGGCAGAACCGCAGATCGAGACGATGCTGAAAGCGACCGCAGACAATATTGTGTACCTTGGCGAGGACGAACTCGTCATCGAGGCGATGGCAGGACTCAAACGCACGAAAGCGAGTTACCAGATCACTGATAAAGGGATCGTGATGTGGTGATCTATGGCGATCTCAGGATAAATCCGGAGTCTTGGACCTGATCTCAGACCCTCCCGGCGGCAGAAATCTGGCGATCTGGTCAGGCGACGCAACAACCTTGATCGACCGCCCAAATGACTCCGAATAGATCCTGTAGATCTTCTTTGCAAGATCATTTGAATTGAACCGCCCGGGCGCAATCTCGATCACCGATCCTGCATGTTTCTTCACAGCAGACACAGGACCGCCGATAAGTTCCATTTTATCTGTTATCCCGATTGCAAGGCTGATCGAAACGTTTCTGAGATAATTCCGCTTACCTCTGATGATGAATGCACCTTTTGCAACGAACTCACCGTGTTCAGGCGTTTTCGAGACCTGATCAGGATGCACCCAGTAGCAATCGCCGGTATACTGCCCGCCCTTCCAGATACTCGAATACGAGATCGCAAACTGCGCCGCCTCTGCTATTGTCTGCTCTGGCACCTGACCCCCGCCCTCGGCTTTGATGATCGTTACCGGCGCGCCGGGCGTCTGCGTATGCACAAAAATATCCCTTTTTTCGAGGTATTTCTTGACAATCTCCTCGTTGCTCGTAGCGTCCCGCCCACCAACCACAAGAAGACCGTCTGATGACACGAACCATCTGAACTGGTGATACCAGCGCGGTTTCGGACGTTTGAGTGCTGACACTGTTATCTTTGACTCTCTTGCGGTTTTTGCTTCTTTAGCCTCTTTTTCTATCAGTTTGCGGGTGTGTTCAAGCGCACGCCTGGCACCACCCAGTTTTGAGCCGATTTTCTTGGATTTATCATAATAGGCTTGCGCATTCTGCGGGACATTCTTTTCGATGTCAAGCGAGACCCCCATCCCGCATAGTTCGATCGTAAGCGTCTTTTTGCGCGGATCGATCAGTTTGATCATCCGTGCGGTGGGATGGTCCGCCTGCTTCACGATCGTTATGATCTCGTCCCATCCGCGCCCGTTTGCAAGCGCAGACCTGATCGCAGCAAGCAACTCATCGATCAACTGGTAATGCGCATAAATCGTTTCTGCTTTCGCCGCTAAATCGGCTTTTTCTCTCTCAAATTTCAGAATCGCATTTTCCTGCTGGGATAATCTGTGTTCAAGAGGACTCTTCTTTACTTCGTGTCCTTCCGATGGTTTCTTCTGCTGCTCCACCAGCGCACCAAAAAACTCATCGAGTGCCTCATTAAACGTATCAAAATATCGTTTTTCGTAATCGGCATATCTGGAAATTTCAAACGGAAGAACATCGATCTTCTTTTCATCACGGTACGTAATATGCGGCTTCGGATCGTGTATCTGCCCGAAGACTTCCGTGATTCCTCTATGCACTGCCAGAGTCATCTCATCTGACAGACCGGAACAATCGAGGTTTTTATCGACTCCTGATACCGAACAGACCTCCTCGGCAATGATGCCGCCCATATTCAGATTTGTTGCAAGCGTCTTCACAAGATTAACATCTGATTCCGAAAAGAGAGTTGATAATTCCCCAGATGTGATTTTAACCGGATTCAATTGCATATCTGGCAATTTATATATCTCTCCACTTCTGATTCTGCGCCCGCGAAAGGTCACCGGATGCAGCGGGAGAATGATTCTCTGCTCATGATTTGTTAGTATCACGTTACCAGGCGGGAATAACTCGATGATAAGGCTGTTTGCGGCTTCACCACGCATCGTCCTGATCTCGATGATCCTGTCGAACTCATACTGCTCGATCGAGACGATTCTGCCGTGAGAAAGGTATTTCCGGAGCGTCATCGCAAACGTCGGCGGGAGCCTCGGGCTTGGCTGCGGATGTGATGTCAGGTGCATGCATACACCCGGATCGATCACGAGGTCGCACCTTCCCTCGCCAAACGTGTACAGATTCAACCGGATCTGCTCGGTCTCGTTATCTGATTTGTATATCTTCTCGATGCGCGCTCCTGCCAGATGCTGCAGTTCAGGGACCATCGCCGCAACATCGATGCTTGTCATCTCGCGTTTCATGTCAGGCACTCCTGCCAATCGCAACCATTCACAGGTCTCCAATCACCTGACTTCGAGGCTGAAGTCCAGCCATCGTGCAGAATGCGTAATCATCCCCATCGAGATCACGTCCACGCCGGTTTCTGCATACATCACGAGGTTATCCATCGATATGCCGCCGGATGCTTCGAGTATCACAGAATCTCGCAGCCCTTTCTCATTCAGCATCGATATAGCCTCTGTGATCGATCCGACATCCATATTATCGAACATAATCACGTCAGCGCCAAGTTTCACAGCTCGCACGGCATCATCTATGCTTTCCACCTCGATTTCGATCTTTTTCATGAAACCTGCATTCTTTGCAGCGCTATATGCCGCATCCATGCCGTAAATCCTGATGTGGTTGTCCTTGATCATGATAGCATCGGTGAGGTTGAATCGGTGCGGATCGCCGCCGCCTAACATCACTGCCTTCTTCTCAAACCTCCGAAATCCGGGCGTCGTCTTTCTGGTGCAGGCAATCCGTGCGCCGGTATGTTTTACCATCTCCACGCACGCATGGGTCAGCGTCGCGATTCCGCCCATTCTGCCAAGGATGTTTAAGGCTACACGCTCGCTTTGCAGGATCGCGCGTGAGCTCCCTTCAAGGTCGATGACAACATCGCCGCCCGCGATCTCATCTCCGTCTTCACGTTTGCGCGAATACGAAACCCCGCAATGACTGAAAGTCCTGACTGCTTCTTCGAGTCCTGCAAGTACCCCATCTTCTTTTGCAATAATTCTCGCTCTGATCACTTCATCCGGAAGTGAACCATGAAAAACATCAAAACCTCCGGTATCTTCCCTTAAAAAATGCTCGATTTCAGGTACGGTCATCAGACTAAGCCCAAATTGTTTAATTGCTCCCACACCATCAGCTTGGCAGTCTCGCAGTCTTTCTGAGTCTTTGCACCAGTGATCACCAATTTTCCAGAACGAAATATCAAAACAACAACTTTAGGATCCTTTATTCGATACACAAGTCCGGGAAACACCTCTGGCTCATATTCGACATTCTCGAATCCCAGACCGATCGCGATCGCGTCCAGATCAAGCTCAGTGCCGAGCGTTGCCCCTGCCACGATGTTCTGGACAATGTATGACTTGCTTGTGATGGTGTATCCAAGACCTTCGAGATCCTTCGAAAGAATTTCTACTGCGGTATCCACGTCTTCTATGCGTTTCGCGCCGGTGCAGTTCGCTTTACCGGATCCAAAGACCAAAAATGCGGTTTTCGGGTTTTTTATCCGGTACACGAGCCCGGGGAACTTGTCCTTATCGTATTCGGCGTTCTCAAGATGCGAGGATATGTGCTTGAGATCAAAGTTGTCAGAGAGTGCCATCGATGCGACGATGTTTTCTATCTTGATGGTGGGATCGATCATGGTTTGCACGTTGGGTTTATATACATTAAATATATCGGTTGCGCGGGAAGGGAACTATCAACCCAAACGTTGGCGCTCGAAATCGAAATCCTGATGTTTCCGGATGTTTAAATCCGCTTGCGCCCGACACAAGACCTGGGAAATCAACAACAACTTCAAACAACTCCAACACAACGCCAACCCAAACGCGGCGCGACAGCCCCATGTCGGGGGTGCTATAATATGCGATCACGATCAAGTAGATTGATAACATGCACCGTGGAGCAAGGGCGGACAATAATTTCGAATCGATGCGTGCACGGTTGGTCGATAGTCTGCGAAGGCGGATCGGCATCGAGCATATCAGCGAGCAGGTGCTGCAGGCGATGATGATGGTGCCCAGACACCTCTTCGTGCGGGAGAGCGATATGGCTTATGCTTACGATGATTACCCACTCTCGATCGGGTACGGTCAGACGATCTCAGCCCCGCACATGGTCGCAATCATGTGCACGTTGCTCGATGTCAGTAAGGGGATGAACGTCCTTGAGATCGGGGCTGGTTCCGGATACCATTCGGCGGTGCTTGCAGAACTCGTGGGCTTGGAGGGCACGGTATATTCCATAGAACGGATCCCTGAACTGATCGAATTTGCACGGTGCAATCTCTCGGATGCCGGATACCAGAACGTCGTCGTCACCACAGGAGATGGCACGCTCGGACTGCCCGAATATGCGCCGTATGACCGCATCACCGTAGCCTGCGCTGCTCCAGCCATTCCGCCGCCGCTCGTCGAACAATTGAAGCGGGGCGGCAAAATGGTGATTCCGATCGGAGAATTCATGCAGGAGCTGTATCTGGTCCATAAAAACGATGTGGTATCGAAGGAAAGGAGCGGAGGGGTGGTGTTTGTGCCTCTGATTGGCGAATATGGTTTTTGAGGCAGGGAAGCAGACACTTTTTTAGTATCTTCCGGAAACCCTGGGTTTTGGAAAACCAAGAGAGAGCACAGAGGGACGCAAGAGTTGAACAATGACTCTCTGTGAATCTCCGTGACCTATGTGGTTGATCTTCTTTGCCATGACCCAGATCTATCCGGAATAAATTAAAAAACCACCATAATACCCCTTCCGCAACACACAAGTAGTAGATGCCCGATCAATAAGCCATGATCGCGCGCGACACACAGAGAATCATCATCGCGATCTGCTTGGTGGCAGTCATCGCGATCGCGATCGCCGCATTCGCCAACCATACCAATCGTGAACAGGGTACGCAGATCGACTCCTTCCGCTTTTATGGAAATCTGAGCATAAATAAGGCTCCTGCACCCGAATACACCACCATACTCGCAAAGATCGGGGACCGGACTTGCGGGGCTACAGACATCACAACATCAGGAGCTTATGATCTCGAGGTGTTTGCGCGTCCCGGCAACGAGAAATACGTCTCCTTCTGGATAAAAACGTCTTCTATGGAATCTGCGGTGCAGGCGGATCAGAAACGGACGCTGCCACGTACCCGGAAGTGTTTGCTCGATCTCACGGTTGAAATCGGGGATTTAGACCTTGACCGCGTGGCTTTACACACGATGGGGTCCGGAGTGCCCGGAGCCGCCGCAAGGACTGATGCAGCCGCCAACCCCACTCCTGCCCCGGCATCCACACCTTCCCCAACACCGCTGACCCGGCATAAGCACAACCCGATGCTGTGGGATGTGGTGATCAACGAAATGATGTGGGACGAGGCTGAGTACATCGAACTCTACAATACGCTCGACCGCACCATCAGCATCGAGAACTGGACGATCACGGCGGGTGGAGGCGCGGTCAATGACAGCATCGAGGTGATGATTAACAAAGGTGCAATCATATCCTCGCATGGTTATTACCTGATCGCAAAGAATGATGCTGTGACCTGCGAACCGGATCAGGTCTCGAATATGACACTGAAAAATGATGGGGAGGTTTTGCAACTATTTAGTGGCTTCCCCCGGGTCTCAAAGAGGATTGATGTTGTAAATATAGATGGAAACTGGTTTGCCGGGAAGAACGATGATGTCGGGCAGTCTATGGAAAGAATTTCTCTGGAGAACGGCGCAAACCCGGATAACTGGTACACATCACTTGGATATGAATGCGGGCGCATCGGCACGCCCGGGAAGGAGAACTCGATCCCTGACAGAACACCTCCTGAAATAATGCTTGTCAGTGATCCAATCGGTGCAAACGACGATATTGTCGTATCTTTCAATGAACGGATCGATATTTCGACGCTGCGCATATCGGTGATCGGTCCATACTACGGGATGATCTCAGGAAGCATCATCTGCGACGACGACATGAAAGGCGCCCTCTTCGATCCTGACAATCCGCTTCAGGCAGGGCAGCATAGCGTCTGGGTGACATGCCGGGATCCGTCCGATAACTTTGCAGAACACGATTTTTCGCTGACGGTTGCGGGCACAGGTGTCGGTGAACCTGGCGACGGATCAGGGAACGAGTCGGGGGGTGAATTCGGGGACGAACCCGGTGATGAACCCGCCGATGAGCCAGAACCCGCGCCCGATCCCGTCGTCGTCGCAAGGATCGTGGTCAACGAACTGATGCCGGATCCGATCGGGCGTGATTACAGGAACGAGACCACTGAGCTGTACAACTGCGGCGATGAGCCGGTTAATATCGGTGGCTGGGTTCTCAAGAACGAGGATGGTGCCACATACACCATTCCGGCGGGAACGACAATCGATGCACACGGATATTATCTGACAACCGCGATACAACTCGACAACAGCGGCGGGCAGGTGTTGCTGTACCATGATGGCGAGGAGGTTGATCGAAGCATCGAGTATCAGCATTCGGCAGAAGGGCTATCATGGCAGCGACGAACTGACGGGCTTGATACTGACAGCGATGGCGACTGGACCGAGCGCAAGCACACGTTCGATGTGGTTGCGTAAAAGCGCGCCCAACAGTGGTGCGAATCTTGGAGTGGTTGCGGCAAAAAAATCAGAAAAGGCGAATTCCGATGCTATCTCACCTCATTCGCCTGACTATATACGCTACTATGCCTGCGACTGCCAGCAACACGACCCCAAATCCGGGTACGGCATCTTCTCCGGTCGGCTCTACGTCCTCCGGCGCCGCCGTCTCTGCCATCTCTGCCGTCTCTATTAATTCAGGTGTTACAGCCGCTATCGCACTGCTTTCAGGGTGGCAGACCGAACAGTCCAGTCCGCGCTGCGTTGGTGGCACCACCGTGATCAGGTGCAGTCCTGTCAGATCGTGGCAGTTGCTGCACGGGGGCAGGATCACCTTGCCCTCTGGCATGTGGCAGCCATCGCAGGTCGCCAGATCCGGCAGATGGATCAGGTGTGGAATCACGTCCGGTTTCAGCTCCCTCTTCTCTGTGTTGCCTTCGGGTCTGTGGCACATGTAGCAGATCGATGTATCGGTCTCTTCGCCATGAAGGTGCACCAGATCATCATACACGTGGCAGTCCTGGCACAGGATGGTTACTCCGGCGTGCTGGACAGGCTTCACGATGCCTGGCGCGGTCTTGTGACAGGCTTCGCATCCGCGGTGCACATCCACAAGATCGCGGTGGCAGTGTGCGCAGACCGTTGTGTCAAGAATCTCTCTGTTGTGGTGTGTATTGATATCACCATGACAGTACGAACAATCCTCGGTCTTCACCTTTGCGATATGCACATCATGAATCGTGCCGCTGTGGCAGTTTTCACACTGCGGGATCGCAATCTCCAGTGCCTCTCCGTGACAGGCTTCGCAGGTCACCCGGTTCTGTTTCATCACCTCTTCGTGAAGGGTGTGTGGTGACCCTGGATGGCACTTTGCACAATCGACATCCTTTGCCTCCAGTGCGAGCGTGTCAAACTGCACCTCGGAAAAAACCATCGGGATGGTTAGAATCAGCAGAATAAGCGTTGAGAGCAATATCAGTGTTCTTCTCATGCATTCACCTCTTAACTTGCAATCGACTTTGGTAGATTGTGATCATAAGGTCTCGCGTCTATGTATATATTGGTTTCCCACAAAGAGGCGGTGCGGGGGCTCTCGTAGAGACTGTCAACTCGTGTGGCGCTGGATCGGAATAGGAGTCGCAAATGGACGTAAATTTATGATTCTGGGGGGAATGTTCAATAAATTGCGGATAAAATCAGTGTAATTAGTGCAATCAGTGTAATGGCTACGCCACTGCTCGCATTACGCTTACAGAAAAATCACAGACGCGTGTCTGAAAACATCGGTCAACGCGGTGGTGCGACAGCCCTGAAAGTTACCCTATTTCAGGATCGCGGCATGGTAAAATGCGATTTTAGGGCCAGGTTCCGTGAGTAAAACCGAGCATGACCGCAAGTATGCCAAAGATGACCCCGATGATGATCACAGTCTTCGGATCGAAGCGTACCGCCGACTCGTCGGCATCATAGTATCTCATCAGACCGGCTGAGGACATGAGCCCGCCGCCGCTACTTTTTTTCTTAGCCATTGATCTATTCTTCCTCGATCATGCGATATAAGCGTTTCCAAACGGCATCATTATATACCAGTTGGTGCTATAGAATCAAACTGAATTTACAAGTGCGATTTCGAGAGAGAGGTTGTTTATATGGCGTCAGAAACAAGCGACGTAGACACAGTTATCCCGCCGGACAGAAGAGATAACAACGCCGTCTTCGTTGGACGGAAAGGTGTGATGGATTACGTCATGGCGATCATGGCACTGTTCAACAAAGGTGCGGGCGATGTGGTGGTGAAAGCCCGCGGGCATGCGATCTCGCGTGCGGTGGACGCTGTTGAGGTTACCCGGAACCGGTACATGACAGATATTGTGGTGACTGATATCGAGATCGGGACTGAGAAGGTGGAGGGGAAACGGGGCGACATGATCAATGTATCATGGATTGAGCTGTTTTTATCACGCAAATGAGTGTATGTAGCCTCGTTGACATCGCGCCGGCAATCGCCGAACTGATCGGTGTGCCACTTCCGGGCGCAGACGGTGTGGTACGACCTGAACTATCCGATCTTATGCAGCGGTGCAGCCGGGTGGTGCTGATCATCGTCGACAGTCTTGGTTACTCGACCTACCAGCGGCTGAAGTCCTCGATGCCATCTGTATCTGTGAAAGGCACCCTCCTCCGGTGCGAGGCGGTCTCTGACCATACGACGCCCGCGATCGCCTCGATTCTCTCAGGATGCTATCCTGAGACTCATCGCGTGTTTACCACTGCTGATGTGCTCACCTCGTCGATCAAATCGGTGCTCGAGCGTGCAGAGGAATGCGGGGTTAGGACCGCAGTCGTCATCGAGGCAGATGGCGCGGCAGCCATGAAGACGAAGATCGAACTATCAGAAGGCGTGCCCGACAGCAGGGACATCATTGCGTACGACGCAGCAATCAAAGAGCACGCAATCGATCTTCTGAAACACGAGCCCATCCTCATGGCGCTGCACTTCAGGGCGATCGACCGGTATGCGCACGAAGGCAGGAGCTTCGATGAGCTGGCTTTTGCGGCAGAGAGCATCGATCAACACATAGCAGAGATCTGCGGGCACACCCTCGCGGATTCTTGCATAATCGTCTGCGGGGACCACCCGTTTCACGGAAAACTCATCGGAGATGACCACGACGTGGCGCTGATCATATTCCGGGCTGGCGATGTATGTGATTAGGAGAGGTTTAGTGGGATTTGAGTGAGGAGAGTAAGCCCCCTTCTGTTCTTAGCAGCATTCGACTAAAGCGCCATTACCCGGGGAATACAGCCGGACTCTGCCAGCGATTTCTCGCTGTTCCCCGTACTGGCTTGCACCCATGGGGTTTCACCGTTCCATCCACGATATGCGACCTCAGCCTTCCGGCATCACCGCATTGGCATATCATGGTATCGTTTCTGTGTCAGAGCCAGAACTCTCGCCCTACGCCATTTCGGCGTCCATGTGTCCGGTGGTGGGGGGACTTTCCTCACGACTTGATGTCGCGGCGGCGGCTCTTCCTCTCTCGAATCAGAATTGTCTGCCGGTGGTATTATGTGTTTGGATGATACGGAGGGCTCAGCTTCTCTGGCATCATCACGCATACCCTCTCCGCCACTCCTCCCCCCCAGCACCACCTTCCACACACCCCTTTTTCAGTCCCGGAACCGCTTCGTCCGCACATAAGTCCGCTCCGCCTCGAATATATCCGCATAAAACTCGATCCTCGCTCACCCGAAGCTTGCGGATGATCCGCGATTGCGATATCAGGACCGACCCCCCGGGCAGCAAGCGCAATGACGCGGTCCTCCCGTGCGAGAGCACAAATTCGTGTTCTTTATGAGGCTGGCCCCCCCGTCTGTGCCGACCCGCGAATCGAATTGCGGGGGTATCCGAGAGAGTGGATGTCGTGCGAACAGGATGGGCATGAAGGAGGGTTGCCGGAGAGCAACGCGGAATTTGTTTCAGCGTCTCACATATTTGCGCTTATGTGAAGCGCTCGTCAAACCGGGTCAGAATCCGCCGAATCTGCTCCGCCGAAATGTCCGACTGATCCAACTTGGAATATAATCGTCGGCACTGTCGACAAACTGGAAAATTCGGGTTGTGCCCCCAAGACGAAAGTATTTCGGGAAATCACACATCAATCCACAGTGTTTCATAATTAGCATTCATGTTTTTTTGGCAGAAAAACTAACCGCCAAGCTCAATTTACCTCCGATACATTTTCCCCCGGGCTTCCAGGCACCGCTCTTGCGCGAGATAGTAGCAACTCAAGCACAACCACTAACCCCAATCATACGCCCATGCAAAACACCGCCGCACCCTCACTCCATCCCCAATTTTTGCAGCACCTTATCAGGAGTGGATTGATATGCGTGAATAATCGTTGCTATGATATCAAAATCAGTAATATCATTATGCATGAGGTATTCAAGAATCTTCTGGCGATATGCAAGTTCTTTCTTCAATTCCTGGATGGTCCAGCCCCTTCTTATCATTACATCCCTGAGCGCCTTCGATTCTCCGACGCGTTCGATCACATCCTGCGCAGGATTCCATGCGAAGATGTCGTTTGTCCTGATGTTTCTCGTGGTCGGATCGATGTCCGTGATCTCCACGATCTTGACAGCCCTGCGTGCACGCTTCCCTTTGACATAGATCTGGGATTGTATGCACATGATGTCGAGAGCCTCGATCATCGTCCTCGGCACGCTGATCGGAGGGTTCTCGAGACGGTGTATCGCAGATGCGACCGAATCGGCATGCATTGTTGAAAACGTCGTGTGTCCGGTGCTCATCGCCTGAAATAGCGTGAGAGCTTCCTTGCCTCTGACCTCGCCGACCAGCAGGAACTCGGGGCGCTGTCTGAGCGCGCCACGAAGCAGTTCGTACATATCGATCGCGCCGCGGTTGTCGGCGGTGAATGCATCCCTTGTCACGCCCGGAATCCAGTTCGGATGCGGGAGTTGTAGTTCTCGCGTGTCCTCAAGCGTGATGATCTTTGCCTTCTCTGGCATGAAGAGCGCCACGGCGTTGAGTGACGATGTCTTTCCTGATGCGGTGCCGCCTGCAAAGATCAGGCTCTTGTTGTTCTCGATGCAGAGCCACAGATAAGCCATCGCTTCGGATGAGAATGTATTCCAGTTGATCAGATCGATCGGCGTGATCGGGACGTCCTTGAACTTGCGTATCGTAAACGTGCTGCCATGGGCGGTTACCGCTTCCCCCAGCGTCATCTGGATTCTGGAGCCATCCGGCATCGCGGCATCGACCATCGGCTCTGCTATGGATATGTGCTTGCCGCTTCGCTGCGCAAGCCTGATGATGAACGAATCCAGTTCCTCTTCCCCGTACACGACCGATGTCGGGATGTTTAAATACGTTTTATGATATAAATAAATTGGAATGTCATGACCGTTGGCAGATACGTCCTCGATGTTGCTGTCATGCATCAGCGGATCAAGTTTCCCGAACCCGATAAAATCTCTAACGACATAATAAAGTATCTTTTCGAGTGTTGCGATATCTATGTCGATTGCATAGTCCTGCACGAGCGATTTGACTTTTTTTACAAGAATTTCTTCCTTATCTTCCTCTTCCTCGACCTCTTCCACCAGAAGCACATCCCTGAGCCTGGACCTGATCTCTTCAAGGAACTCGCGCTCAAGCCCGATCAGACGCGGCTCAATTACCTGGTACAGCAGGTCATCCCGCTCGGTGTTGTGCAGAATCACAACGAATGCATAAGGCTCATTCACCCAGTATCTGTCGGTCTCTTCATACCCATCCATTCCATCGAAAGAGACGATGGGACCATGTTTTTCCGGATCGTAAGGGTCAAATTCCACTTCTTTCTTCTTAAAAAGAGCTCCAAGTCTTTCCTTCAGCGGCAGCTTCTCTTTTTCAGGAGTCTCCCGGTGCGTTTCCTCTGGTTTCCTGGTTTCTCTCTTAAAATCGCCAATCGTATCCTTTTTTGCGATCTCCGCTGCGCCATCCCCATTGCCTGACTTCTCCTCACCCGTTCCTGCACCTGCGCCAGGCAGAATCTCGGATTCCTTGAATGTATCTCCGATAGGATCCTCACCCATCATCTTTGGAATGGCTACTCCGTCACTTTCCATAACTAAAACTAACCTCCATTATACGTGTTTGTGCCACACACTTAATAAATCATTGGTCGCCACTGGTTGCGGCGGGATTTTTAGATGTTCGCCCTTCCTAAAGGCAGAGAAGAACGTTCATAATAAAGATGCACCAAAGCAGTGATGGCAGGAAAACACCAGAGTTCCACAGCATTAATAAAATTGGGATGATACAATGCAGGAATACATACGGATCATAAGCGAACAAAAGAACCTCTCTATGGAACAGGCGACCGAGGCAATCGGCTGCATTTTCACGGATGCGACCGATGCCCAGATCGGAGCCTTTCTGATAGGAATCAAGATGAAAGGCGAGACGATCGATGAGATTGCCGGGTTTGCACGTGGCATGCGTGCTGCGGCGAGAACCATTACGCCGAACGTGGCAGGCACGCTTGTTGACACCTGCGGCACAGGCGGCGACATCCACAACACCATAAATGTCAGCACAGCCGCCGCAATCGTCACGGCTGCCGCAGGAATTCCGGTCGCAAAGCACGGAAACTACGCGATCACATCGAAGTCCGGAAGCGCGGATGTGCTGAAGGCTCTCGGCATAAGAATCGACCTTCCGCCGGAGACGGTCACGAAATGTATCGAGAAGATTGGAATAGGCTTTCTTCTGGCGCCGGTCTTCCATCCGGCGATGAAACGCGTTGCGATGCCACGAAAAGAGCTTGGTGTGCGAACCGTCTTCAACATTTTAGGTCCGCTCACCAATCCCGCGGGCGCGTCAGCGCAGGTGATCGGCGTCTTTGATCCCGCGCTCTGCGAAACGATTGCGCGGGTGCTTGCGCTCCTTGGAAGCAAGCGTGCCATGGTCGTACATGGCGATGGCATGGACGAGATCTCGAATATCAGCGAGACGACGATTGCATCGCTCGAAAATAACGAGATTTCGACTTATACCGTTGAACCGGAGGATTTTGGGTTTGAGAGGGCGGCAATTGTTGATATCGCCGGAGGAACGCCGGAAGAGAACGCCCGGGACATCGTTTCGATATTTGAAGGAGAAGAAGGACCAAAACGGGACATCGTGGTGCTCAATTCCGGCGCTGCGATCTATGTTTCAGGAAAGACGGCTGATCTCGAGTCCGGGGTTCGGAGGGCAGAGGAGGTCATCGATAGCGGTGCCGCGCTGGGTAAGCTGCGTGCGTTTGTTGAGTTTGCTGGATGAATGCACAAGTTTTCGCATACATTCGTGATTTCAACATGGATGCATACGTTTAAACGAAATGCACGCTCAATATGATCTGGTAAACCAGAGACTGAGTATGAATGGGATAGAAAAGCAAAAATCAGCGTATTCAGCGTCTAAAGACGTTGCCAGCCACAGATCTACACAGGTAAACATAGATTATGAGTTTTCTGTAACGTTAGACATATTTAAAAACGCCACGTGGTATTGGGCATGCTCTAAACGAATACCACATATTCGACCAACTGATGGGAATACACCCGGATTTTTAGATATCGCCATTAAACATCGATAGGAAAAATTTTATGCGCATAAAAAACAGATAGTAATCGAATGATTGTCAGACGACAGACTCTTGCGACTATTACACTCATAAGCATGGTCATGCTTGCCGCACAGATTGCCTCATGCGATGACGTGACCTGGACGGGCAAGAAGACCCACACCCTTGACAAGGGCGACGCGTTCTCGGTCGGCACATTCACAGTCGAGGTCACTGATTTTGATGGGGCGGGGTCGGTTGTGCTCGAGATCAGGCTGAATACAGAGGAAGAGGCGGGCGAGGTGGCAGAGAGGATCGTTCTTGCAAAGGGCGAGGTATGGGATAACGACGAGATCAGGCTGGAATGCAATGATGCGACCGATAAGGACGATCTGGAGTCCATAGGAAGATATCCCTGGTATCCTGAGGCAAAGATCACCTCATGGGTTGCAGAGAAGAAGACACCTGGTATAACACTTGATATTTCGACCGATGAGAGCGAATATCTCTACGGCGATACCGTAACAGCGGAGATCACAGTCAAGAACGACGGCGACGGGGATATGCGTGATGTGCTGCTGAATATCAGCCTCGACGGATTGTATCTTGCAGACGGCGGGCAGCTCCGCCGCATCGGCACGATCAGCCCGGATGAGTCGAGATCGGTCACGGTCAAACTCAGGTTCCAGGCGCCGTCGGATGGGAACATACGGGTCTCGGTGACCGGCAGGGGTGAGGACGGTGATGAGTACCAGCGGGTGGGATCAAGGGCAGTCCGACTGAAGCCGCCGCCTCCACCGCTTGTCGTGCGAAAGTTTGCGACTCCTGACATCTACTGGGGTGAGACTGTGTATGTGGGTATCAGCGCAAAGAACGTCCGGAACTACGAGGTCGAGCAGATCACGTTGATTGACGAGGTCCCTGATCGGTTCAGGGTGAAAAATGACCTGGATTTGAACTGGACGTTTAGTCTAAGCCCCGGCGAAGACGAGACATTTTATTATCACCTGATTCCGGACAGACCCGGTAGTTTCATGCTCCCCGCCGCCAGCGCATCATGGCGTTTGCAGGGGATGGATTATGGCGCCGGCAGCGACTGCCCCCCGACTGTGGTGCATGGCGCATTCATGGAGGTCGTAAAGACAGTCGAGCCTGATCATGCAGAGATCGGCGAGATGGTCAATGTCACGATCGAGGTCACAAACACGGGCGACCTGCCTGTATACATCAGTCTGTTCGATCCGCTTCCTGCAAATGCAACTTATGTCAGCGGCAGAACAAATTTTACCGGTTTTACTTTTATGAGATCGCAAGAGACCGAACGCATCAGTTATGTCATGAGAATCGACTTGCCCGATGTGAATATCCCTGAACCGGTGGTTAAATTCAAAGAAACGGTCTACGCCGGAATGACCATGAACTACACCGGAAACTACGAGGTGACGATGTCAGCAACATTGGCTACAGCGGTTATGGCGGTCACAGCGATTGCGGGAGATGTGGCATCCATCCACTCGCATTCGGCGGGCGCGTCCGGCGCCGGAGGAATCTCCGAATCCGACTCTGATAAGGAGGTAGAGAATGAAACAGCCATGAGACGGATCAATGTGGGAGCACGAGAGGTTCAGCAGAATATCGAATCATTGAAGACGATGGCGATGCCGGGATTTGCGGGCGCATGGCTGGTTGCGGCGATCATGATTGCTTACGTGATCGCGCTCCGGCGAATTTTATGAGCCCATAAATTATCATGATTCCTATTATGACACTTACATACCAGTAGGCTGGTATGGATGATACGAATGAACTCAAGCTCTCCAGAAGCGGTTTTCTGCCAGACTTGATGTGCAGCGTGGCTGTTGCCACCCTGCCCCATGTATCCACCGATTCCATGGCATGGACGATGATTGTGTGATTGCCTGCAAGGAGTCCCGTGGTATCGATCGCCTGCGTGATCAGCTCGGTGTTGCTGTCGAATGCGCCGTCAACCGGCATCATCGGAGTTCCTGTGCCATCTGCTCCGGTAAAGTCGATGAAGTACTCAGCCCGCACCACCTCAAGCATCCAGCCGGAGGCTGCAACCGCGTCGAGCACAACGGTATCTCCTTCGTAGCACGACTGCGGCGACAGCTTGATCTCGCCGATGTGCGGCACCGCACCAAACGCAGTGATCACATGCGGATCATATCCTGACCTGCCGTGACAACTCGTGCAATTCCGGACCTTGCCATGCGGTACTCCGGAGATATCAACCGCATCAAAGAGTATTTCGTGTACGTGGCAGTCCACGCAGGCTTTTGGCGTCTTGTCAGGGTGGACACCTGGCTCCGAACCGATCCCGTGACACGCCCAGCACGCTCTTACGATCGGATCGGTTTGCACTGCGTCGTCTGATGCGGATGCGCCTGCGTTTAGTCTGGCATGAGCCCCAAGTTGCGAATCGATCGCATCGACGCGCTTGATATCCATACCGGTGCCGAGGTCATGGCACTGGACGCAGTTGGCAAAGACGATATCCCAGCCATTCACAAGCGGCGGCACATGGAACGTATCAGGCTCATCGCCTCCGAAATTCTCTCCGACAGAAATCCAGCTCACGTTGTAGCCATCCACCCTGAGATCGTCCTTGTCCCCGTCATCGATGTCGCTTGTGTCCGCCTCGGATATATCAGGCGATATCAGCCGCACACCATCGAGCACGACCAGATCATCGCCATGAGACCTGAATACGCCTGACACGTTCGCTCTGAATATGCACACATCGGTCAGCCGGGAGATATCTTTCTCGTATTCGAATAATTCGCTTGTATTCACCACATCATCCTCAACCACGACGCCATTCTCTCTTAATTCGAGCATGGCGAGATCTCCGTTGATATCGATATATTTTACCGTGAGAACGAACCCGTCTCCAAGATCCCAGTCCTCGCCTGACCTGAGCGTCTTTGAGCCATCCACCTCATCGTCGAAATCGAGAAGCACCTTTGTATAGTACGTCACGCTCTCTTTCCGGTCAACGATGGTGTACCGCTCGTTTCTTGCGTATCCTTCTGCATGGCAGGCATAGCACGCCGCGTTCTCGGTCTCAGGATGGATTCGCCTGATCGTTCTGCCCTCAAACGTCGCAACCCCGCCTTTTTCGCCCATCATGACGCCAGTCAGGTTTATCGAGACGATGGTCTGGTCAAAAGTGCTGTTATCCTCTGTGATCGTCTCCTCATATAAAAACGGCTTGTCACCGCTTACCACAGCCTCATCAAGGACCTCTCCTTCCCTGATGAGCCGGACAAATGTGTTATTCCCGCCCAGATCGACGGTGATGACCTTTAATATGTATCCGTTCCTGAGTTCCCAGAGATCTCCTGCATACATGGTTCTTTTCTCATCTTCGCAGATCAACTCCGATTCCTGGTCTGTCGGATCGATCGCATCTCCCCATTTCTCAGCATTATCCGTATCCTCGTGGCAGTAGACGCAATCGGTCAGAATACTGTCAGGATACGCCATCAGTTCGTTAGTTAAGCCGTAATGGGATACCTTGTAGGTGCTGCTCGTGACCGGGTCTGCGGTCTCAATGATGCTGTTGACATGGCACGCATCGCACCCGACCGTGGTGCTGATGTTGCTTGTGATGGAGTTTTCCGGATTATCGAGCATGTCAGCGTCCTTGAAATGCTCGTAAACCATCGGTTCCCTGTATTTTGATTGATCGAAGGTGTGGCAGTCGTTGTTGCTGCAATTCAGCTTCTT
>JAUWHQ010000236.1 GCA_030605805.1 Methanosarcinales archaeon
ATGGAACCCATGCGATCGATACGGCAGTCCTGCAATACCATCGTTGGTATGGCTACTGGTGAACTTAAGTGCGGGGTTTGGCGACTGCAAAATGGCAAAAATGAATTAATGAGGTGCTGAATAATGGCAGAGTTTTTAACGACTACCGGAATATCCTACAATCTTGAAGAATTGATTAAAAATTCGGAGGAAAAACTATTTTTGGTGAGTCCTTATCTGCAAATTGCGGATAGTCTTAAACATCTACTCAAAGAGAGGGATTTACAAAGAATCGTCGATATCCATGTAGTTTATAGGAAAGACACTAAAATAAATGCCAAAGACCTGAGTTTCTTGCAAGAATTGACCAGTGTTACAATTTCCGCTTGTGAAAATCTTCACGCCAAATGTTATTTAAATGAAAATACGGCAATTATCGCTTCCATGAACCTGTATCAGTATTCACAACAAAATAATCGCGAAATGGGCATTAAAGTCGAGAGAGAAAAGGAGCCTGATTTATATAATGATATTTTCAAAGAAATGGTGGTAATCCTACAAACAAGTCCGCAACCCGAGTTTCCAGCAGAAAAATTAAAAAAAGATGCCCCTGCAGCATCCAAAAAAGTTCCCAAAAAAATCAACAAAAAACATCAGAAGAAAGATATGGGCTTTTGTATTCGCTGTGGAACTGACTTAAAATTTAATCCTGAAAAACCACTTTGCTATAAATGTTTCAAGAGTTGGGAAAAACATAATAATCCTGAGTATGTGGAGAAATTTTGCCATGCTTGTGGGACTGAATATACCAGCACTGTAGCAAAACCTGTTTGCTATGCGTGTTATAAAAAATTGGGTAAATAATTAACTCATTTCAGTATGTGTGGATAACCAAATGATATAAAATGAGTGGAGTAATAGTAGGGAAGAACGTCAGAAGCGTTGGCGAGTCTGGCGGCTGAATGAGTTCAGTAGGGATCAAAACCCGCCCGGTCAAATCATCACACTCACACAAAACCAATCGAAACAAAGGGAAAGATAACATGAAATCGCATATCGTAAAGGACATGGCTCTCGCAGAGGAGGGCGCACGCAGGATCGAATGGGCACGCAGGCACATGCCCGTGCTCCGGATCATCAGGGAACGCTTTGCAAAGGAACGACCGCTCGAAGGTGTAAACGTCGTCGCATGTCTGCATGTGACGGTTGAGACCGCGAATCTGATCACTGCGCTTCGTGATGGCGGCGCAAATGTCGCACTGGCAGGCTCAAACCCGCTCAGCACGCAGGACGACGTCGCAGCAGCTCTTGCGGCGGAAGGGATCAATGTATTCGCATTCAGGGGCGAAAACGACGAGGAATACTACGAATGCCTCGAGGAAGCGATCAAGATCGGTCCGCACGTAACGCTTGACGATGGCGCAGACACAATCGCACAGGTGCACAGCAAGCACTTGGGTCTCCTCCCGGATATCATCGGCGGGTGCGAGGAGACCACGACCGGCGTGATCCGGCTGCGGGCGATGGCTGCTGACGGCGCACTCGCGTATCCTGTGATCGCGGTCAACGACGCCGAGACCAAGATGATGTTTGACAACCGGTACGGCACCGGGCAGAGCACGATCCACGGGATCATGAACGCAACCAACATACTGCTTGCCGGAAAGAACGTGGTTGTGGTTGGGTACGGCTGGTGCGGCAGGGGCGTTGCCATGCGGGCGAAGGGGCTTGGCGCAAATGTGATCGTCGTCGAGGTGCATCCGAGAAAGGCTCTCGAAGCTGTGATGGACGGCTACCGGGTCATGCCGATGCTGGATGCGGCACGGATCGGTGATCTCTTCATCACGGTCACAGGCGACATAGCGGTGATCAGGAAGGAGCACTTTGAGGTGATGCGTGATCAGGCGATCGTTGCAAACTCGGGGCATTTCAATGTCGAACTCGATCTTCCTGCATTATCATCGATTGCGGTCGGGATAAGCGAGATGAAGGAGGACGTGATGGAATACGTGCTTGCAAACGGCAACCGCATCTATGTGCTTGCGGAAGGCAGGCTGGTCAACCTTGCATCTGCGTTTGGGCACCCTCCGGAGGTTATGGATATGAGTTTTGCGAACCAGGCACTCTGCGTGCGCCATATCGTGGAACACGGCAGTTCGCTGGATAATCAGGTCTATACCGTGCCATCCGAGATCGATGATGAGGTTGCAAGCCTGAAGCTCGATGCAATGGGTATAACAATCGAGAAACTGACGCCGGAGCAGGATGAGTATCTCCATTCATGGACGATGGGGACGTAAAGACAGGGGGTGGGGAGTTTACTCCCGTTCTCTGAAATCCGGATGTCGAAACATCGCCAGAGGTGATTTGTGGTAACTCATAAGTTATAGGGCGGAATAAAATGGAAAAGGAGCTAAACGGTGGGGAAATACTAAAAATACTCAGAAAAAATAAGGGGGACTTGAAAAGATATGGTGTCAGAAGGATGGGGATTTTCGGTTCGTATGCAAGAGAGTTGGGCGACGCAACTTCTTCGCTCACTCTGCTTGTTAGGCATCCACACAATATAAAAACGCCATAAAACGGTCCATGACCCCCGAAGAAGCCATCCGCCTGCTCCGCGAAGCCGGCTGCTCGCCAGATATCATCGAGCACTGCCAGATGGTCGCAGAGTACGCCCGCGAGATTGCGGAGCAGTATAACAGTAGATGCGGACACGATCGTCCGGCTGACATCGAACTGGTGACGATCGGTGCGCTGCTCCACGACATCGGGCGTGCACGATCCCACCGGGTCAAACATGTGGTGATAGGGGCAGAGATCGCACGGTCGTTCGGGCTGGATGAGCGGATTGTGCGGATCATCGAGCGGCATATCGGCGCAGGCATCCCGAAACACGAGGCAGCAAAGCTCGGGTTCCCGAAGAAGGATTACATGCCAGAGACAATCGAGGAGATGATCGTTGCGCACGCTGACAATCTGGTGGACGGCACCACACGGATCAGCATCGACGAGCGGATCAGAAGGATGAAACGGCGCAGATTCAGGCGCGATGCGATCAAGCGGATGACCAGACTTCATGCCGCGGTGATGGGGTGATTGAGACTGCCACGCCACTATGGTGTTGATAGTCCCGTTCGCGGAGGTTTTATGTGGGGTAAGTTCTGATTTGCCATATATGGGACGAGGAACACTCCGCTGCAATCAATATGCGGTTTTGGTGCATACTGGTCACATACGAAGCGCTGGCACTGACGTAGCAGGGTTTAATGCGATGGTGCGAGGTACAGGCTCTGGACTTAAGTCCGGGGTTCGTGACTTCGGGAGGCTGACGTGCGTGGGGGTTGGGGCAGAATATGTGGCTGGTGTGTTGTTCTGGGTGGGTCGGGACGTTTGTTTGAATATAACATGATCGGGTGTGGCAAAGTCGCTTAATAACAACAACATCGCGCACAGGGAACAGTTAAGTAGGATCTAAACTTGTATTTACAGTAGTGATTGTTGTGATAGATGAAATACAAAATTTCGTAAGGTAACTACATGGTAGATGATTCTGAAAAAGCAAGTGGTTAGGTGAGTTACATGGAAAACAAAAGGTATGAAAAAAATTTCCTATCGAATGTAGTTTTTAAGCTCGATTTTCCAACTCTATCTGATTACGGTCATGAGAAGGCAGCAGAGTTTCAAAAACTGGTAAAAAAAGATTTCCAAATATTGCAAGAACAAAAAGGGATAAGTATTGAACATAAATTCAAAGGGACAGAACAGATCGAAGCTAAAACTACAGAAACACAAAAATGGGCGTTCTTTAATAAAACAAAAACAAGAAGTATTTCATTTGAATTTGACAATATCATTGTGGAGTTTAAAGAATATACTCATTTTGAAGATTTTTTAAAAATAATAAATAGGGTTACAAAAAGTTTATTTGAGTTATTTCCTTCGATTGTCTCAACTCGTTTGGGGATAAGGTACATAAATCAAATTAAGATAGAAGGGAAACACCCATTTGAATGGGATAACTTATTGAATAAGTCATTGTTAGATTCAATGAATTTCATCTCTGACAAAGAAGATATGTCGCGACACATTACTTTAATTGAATTAAACAAAGAAGATTATATGTTAAGATTTCAGTATGGTATTGCCAACAGTTTGTATCCCAGCCCAATTATAAGAAAAGAATTCGTTCTTGATTACGATTGTTTCACATTTGAAAGTTTAGAGAG
>JAUWHQ010000196.1 GCA_030605805.1 Methanosarcinales archaeon
CAGGCAAAAAGAATGCCGGGGGCCAAAGTTCACCTACCAGAACCGAAGAATGAAAACTACTCAGGAAGTTTCACCCATCTTTTCACGGGCGAATGCTATTTCATCTGCCAGTATGGTTTTACATGGCTCTGATATGCTCAGCATGTTATCGACTCCTGTGTTGAGGTGATTGGCACCGACATTGGTTATGCTGTTCCTTATGCAGTTACATCAATATCTGGCAATTCAACGATAGGTTGATGCGATCTGGCAAGCGCACCGAATGCGGCTTTCAGGATATCTATGCCGAAATCAGTGAGCTCATAATACGAGTGATCCCTCTTACCTTTGGTATATTCGGTATAGTGGGTGATAATGGCGCCATTTCTCAATTTTTTCAACTCGTTTGTGAGTATCCTCTGGTCAAGTTCGAGAGTGGTTTTAAGCTGATTGAATGCAAGTCGTCCGCCATGCTCATACAATGCAACAACTATTGCGCACCGATTATCGCTGCCAAATGCTTTGAATGCCTGCCTGACGATCAGCGGTATCTGGCTGGAGTATTCTTCTATTTGTGTCACATCAATACCTCCTGTGCATCTGTGTACGTCGCATGAGTGAACAAAAGTTCACCCATACTATATTAGGCTTATCTCGTTTAATAAGTTTTGTGATGTCATGCCAAATTTGATCGATGATATTCTTGGATATGCGATTGAAAAAGAGATCGAATGGTCCAGGCAGGAACTACACATACTGATTCTGGGTGCATATAAACCGGAAAGCGCCAAAAAGCGTTTAGAGAGACTTCGCGATTGTTTGAGTGAAAGAGGATACGGTAACACATACCTTGTGGCGGATTATCCGGATGATAATAAATCCGATGAAAGTTGGAGTGTATATTGGGAAAGAAAATCCAATGAGTCGATGTTGCATTCTGATTTGAATTTGTTTGTTTTCTTTGCAAATTGCAGCAATGAAGGGGTCACAGACGAACTTGCGTATTTCTGTAGCGAGATTAAGAAGTTCTCCGGATGCTACGTTATTTGTGAAGATAGCTATGAGAGTGACATATCGACACGCATTAAGGCAAAGGTTGAGCGATGTGTTTTGTACAATACCACGATAGAAGATGGCAATGATGCTGAACTTTGTGATGCTGCATACGCTTTTGCTGAGATGACGAATACCAGACACGCTAAAAACCATTAAACCGCCGAAAGATTGCTTTTAAAGTTTGTACCATGCAACCGATCAACCAAACCCGCCAACATCCGTCCCATACTTTCCTGCATTCAGCTTGTATTATTGAAGAAGACACATATTGGGAGATAGGAGGACCCGGGAATGGCTGATCACCGATATATGCGCTCCATTATTGATGCGACATGGTCGGTTAAAGGAGGACGATAACGTTGGACACCTCTAACAAAAAACGCGGCACAAAAACGAGTTCTTTTGGCACTCCCGGCAGAATAAGCCACGATTCCACAGCATTCTACACAAGCAAGCTATACGAAGACCTGCCAGGCGAAAAGAAAGTCGAATACACAGAAAACCCGGTCCCACCCGAATCTTTGAACAAAATCCTCCAAAAATCCTCCGAATCGATGGATGAACTGCCCAACAGCAGCATCCACCTGATGGTAACCTCGCCGCCGTACAATGTCGGAAAGGATTACGATGAAGACCTGACCCTTGAAATATACCGGGAATTCCTGAAGCGAGTATGGCAGGAAGTCCACAGAGTCCTTGTTCCAGGCGGGCGGGCGTGCATCAACGTCGCAAACCTCGGCAGAAAACCTTACATCCCGCTTCATGCTTTCATCGTCGAAGACATGATCGAACTTGGATTTCTGATGCGGGGGGAGGTTATATGGGACAAGGCGTCCAGTGCAAGCCCGTCCACCGCGTGGGGGAGCTGGCAGTCTGCCGCAAACCCGACGCTCCGGGACGTGCATGAATATATCCTGATCTTCTCAAAGGACACGTTCGGCAGGAAAAATCCCGATAAAAGAGAGAATACGATCTCAAAGGAGGAATTTCTCGAGCTTACAAAGAGCGTCTGGAGATTTCCGGCAGAACGTGCAAAGAAGATCGGACATCCTGCGCCGTTTCCGGTGGAACTGCCATATCGGACGATCCAGCTCTACACGTTCGAGGGAGAGGTCGTTCTGGATCCGTTCATGGGTAGCGGGCAGACCGGGATTGCGGCGATGAAGGCGAACCGCCGTTATGTCGGGTAC
>JAUWHQ010000160.1 GCA_030605805.1 Methanosarcinales archaeon
TGTGGGTAGATTATATGTTGCACCAGTCAGGATCGCATTCCAAACAGCATCAGCGATTGCATCGACGGTTGGCGGTACAGCGCTTTCCCACGATCCAGCGCCATGTGCCGCTATCAGTTCTGCCGCAGTCGGCACATCCCCAAGATTTGAGGGTATGTACCCCATCTGTACATCGTACTCGTTCGCGGGTGCACGTCCGGATATCGCAACATCGATAAACCCTGCCTTTGCATCCGTCCACGTTACGTTTGTGAGTGCTGTTGATGCGAGAGCCACCGCCCCGGCAGACAGGTTATCGAGATATCCCGCCCTCGCTGCGGTCAGTCTCGATTCGAGGTCATCGATGAAATTGTCGATCGTCACCAAGTCTGCCGCGATGCTTGCCCCGGCTGGCGCACCGATGCGGTCATAAACATCCTTCGCGGTGTTGTCGTCTAGCTGGATCTCAATCGGCAGGGGCGCCATGTTCGCTGCGCCCTTCAGGAAGACCAATACGCTGTCCGATCCAGATGCAAGGCAGGCGTTTGGCGGGTGTAGTTCGTAGATACCCGGCATGTTCGCAGCATCAACCTCTTTGAATCCACTTGAGGTGTATGTGCCCACAACCGCATCGACAAGTGTGATTGCGGTTGTTGACGCAGCGCCCTCCCGGATGTAATATGCTGTTAGGTTTGCTGTATTGTGAACCAGCCCGGTGAGCCCGGAGCCGTCACTCTTCGAGGAGTCTTGTATGAAGATTCGTTGAAGCTTCGAGGTTATGCCCTTCTTTATTATCAGCTTCATACCATGCCACCTCCCATTGATGGATTACGCAATAGGCTTGTCTGGAGAGCGATTATCCAGTCGGTCTTTTCATCAAGCGTGAAATCTGCTTCATACATGGTATATCCAGCTTTTTCTATTTTTATCAGGTGTGGCGTCTTCAGCGTGGAGAACGTAGAACTTCCAGCCGGACAGATGCTTGCTGTTATGGTCTCGGTTGCAATCACTCCGCTTGCGTTCGTTGTCGTGTCTACTATGAGATTACTGTCTTTATCCCAAATCTTGACGGTTGCTCCGTTGATCGCCCCGTTGTCTTTATCTATCACCTTCAAGTCGAAGGTGAATTGCTTTTGAACTGTTTCTGACCCTGATGAACGTCTATATACAATCCATGTGTCGGTGTCTGCATTTATGACATTGTGGGTCGCCGATTGCCCCCATAAAACACATAGATTAGTACAATCTCGAATATATGCATTTTTGGTGGTTGTCACGCCACTTGTTCCGGTAAAAGACATCGCCCCTCTATCGCGAGTACCATATATTTCAACATTTTCGATGGTGGTTGGCGGGGTTGAAAGAATGCCATATGAATTTGCTAAATGTTTTTTATTCATAGCACATTTATTAATATCAGTAGTTCCTTTATTAACATATAAAGTCGTATTAAACATACAATTCCACGCTTTGAATGTTCCAGTTAACGCTGGATTTAATGCTGTACCACATCCATACTTTATACCACCATCGAAGATGCATGAGTAGCAAGATAAATTACCGCTGCCTTCTACCATCACACCAAAATAACTTCCTGTTGAATCATAAAAAAGGTGACATCCGTTCATACCCAATTTGTTTGTTGCATCCATGACGATGCCGAAACGACAGTTGGCATTGGCTTTCACATTCATCGCGCCATAGTATCCAGAGCTATATGCAGGGACGTTGAAAACTTTATGCATAACCTGCTTTCCCGAGTCTGCAAACCATGTTGTTGTTGATCCATCGCCGATTATCAACCCACAATCAAAACAGAACTGTTTTGTGCATTCTCTCCAAACCACTCCCCATGCCCCGGCTACATCTGCGTTATAGATATCGGTGAAATTACATGGCGTGCCCTCTGTGTAGCCGGTAACCGTTATTACGTTCGTCCCGGCATTATACGTTATTGCCATGTCTCGAAACCCGATTATGGGCTTCGAGAGCCTCCGTGCCTGTATATGCTGTATTCATTCGTTTGCATCGAGGACATTTTATCTCAAAATATCCGCCCTCAACTCTTGCTAGAAGCTTACCGCAGAAAAAACATCGAAACTCTGTGGTCTTCATTGTATTGCCTCTTTCAATCCAAAACTACGGCGGACATCGTTTTTGCTGGTATATCTTCTTTGCGTTCAAGGAAAGCACAAGCATATTCTCCGTACATGCTATCAGTCCTATCTGGTGTCCATGTCTGAGTTTCCTTTATCTCGTCTATCTTATCGAAGTCGCCAAAATGTTGTTCTTTCAAGACAATAGCATTTCCGTCAACCTTTTCGAGAATCTCTATAAGTTCTTTTACTTTCATTGTATTGCCCCTCACGTTATCGTCAGAAACTCGCTGTGTGCCGTATTCAGATGATCCCTCAGCGTCTTGAAGTCGTCCAAGATGTTTGCGCCTTCAGTGCGTATGCTCACCGGGACAGACGAGAAGTTAACATCAGCAATCGAGGCATCGATCGAGGTGATCTGTTCTTCCAGTACCCGGAGCGTGTACTCCATGTCTGCCCGAATCTTGATCGCCAG
>JAUWHQ010000120.1 GCA_030605805.1 Methanosarcinales archaeon
GATATTCGGGATCATCGGGATGTTCATCGGCGGATTGATATTCTATATCTGTTTCAAGATCGTTGGCGGGTCCGGAAGTTATGAGGGCACGGTTCGGATAGTCTCGTATGCATCAGCAGTAGTAGCGGTTTCGTGGATACCGATTGTTGGCTGGATCATCGGACTTTATGCGATATATCTCGGGATCGTTGGCGGAACATTTGTCCATAATCTCACGATGATGAGGTCTGCGATAGCGGTATTTATACCGATAATCATCGTGGCGATACTCACAATACTGGTAGCTGCTGCGATTGCGGCACTGATTGCGAGTGTCGGACTGAGCGGATTCTGCGATATCTAAGGACATCTATAGTGATTGACCACAGACCCTGATCTCTGAATGTTCAGGGTCTGGATTTATTTCTTCAAAAGATATTCATGTATGAGTGATCACAGACCATGACCGATCAGGAATCAGCGATGCTTCTTGCAGCAGATGACATCAGACACCTGCTCTCGAGAGGATACCCGCGCACGGGCGTCCGTATGGTTCGTGAGCGACCATTACCGGCTGGCGAATCGATCTCTTCCGGATATGGGCGCCCCAACAGCGGTGGTTCCGAAAGCATTATGCACAACCCGACATACACTCTTTAAGGAGATAGCTATGATCGATGTCAAAGAAGAAATTATCGAACAACTCGAAGTTCTGACTTATGAACGGCAATGCCGTGTGCTCGATTTCACCAGAAGACTGGCAGAGAGGGCGCAGGTGGGTGTACCGGGCAGGCATCTCCTCCGTTTCGCCGGTACTATTCGGGCGGATGATCTTCGGATCATGGAACAAGCGATCAAAGACGGCTGTGAAAGAATTGACATAGATGAATGGTAAACTTCTGGACACGAATATCATCATTGCGCTCTTTGCAGGTGACACATCCGTAAAGGAACAGTTGGCAGAAGCAGAGCATGTGTTTGTGCCTGCCATCGTGCTCGGCGAGCTTTACTTTGGTGTGTACAGGTCTGCACAGACTGATGCAAATTATGCCAGATTGAACGATTTTGCATCCAGCAATGTAGTGCTTGTTTGCAGTATAACCACGGCACGATGTTATGGTAAGATCAAGAATGCGCTGCTGAAGAAGGGGCGACCGATCCCTGAGAACGATATATGGATTGCGGCAATCGCCAAGCAATATGAACTGACTCTGGTTACACGCGATTCACACTTTGATGAGATTGATGACCTTGAGATAGAACGTTGGTAGCCTCTGGAAATCAGAAACCCCCATGCTCAACCACAACTCATCGATGCGTCTCGCAGCAGATGACATCAGACACCTGCTCTCGAGAGGATACCCACGCACAGGCGTCATACGGTTCGTGAGCGACCATTACCGGCTGGCGAACCAGGATCGGCACATACTGATGCGGGTTGTGATCGAACCTGAAATCGCAGCATCCCGCATCAGCAAAAAGATATCATGCGACGATATCAGGGGAAAAGACCTCGTGATCGATGGATATAATGTCATTATCGCAACAGAGAGCGTGATCTCTGGAGAACCCGTGTTTTTATGTGATGACGGGTTCATAAGAGATATCAGAGGAGTTTTCAGGAACTATAAAAATCCGGACCGGGGCGTTTGCAGGCAGATTCTTGAAATGCTCTCCGAACACGAGCCCGATTCGGTCATCTTTCTCTTTGATGCCCAGATCAGCAAGAGCGGCGTGCTTGCGCGGCACATCCGCGGGTTACTCCCTGAATATTCGCTTTCAGGTGATGCAAGGACATCAAGACGCGTCGATTTCGATCTGAAGCACTGCGGTTCGATTGTTGCGACAGGCGACGGGCACATCATCGATGAGGTGGAATCTGTGGTGGACATCCCTGGATGCATAATTCGAAAACTTGGCAGAGATGCGCTCACGCTGTGACGCTCATCCGTCCGCAATCGTGACCTTTCACAGGACCTGCTTTACCACCACTGCGCCATCAGCGGGCGGTGCGCCAAGTACGGCTTCTATGATATCGTTGACCTCATCAGTGCTGGGAGCGTCCCAGTCACATATTCCCCTGCCA
>JAUWHQ010000040.1 GCA_030605805.1 Methanosarcinales archaeon
GGTATCGCCATCCTTAACGCGCTGGATCAGTTTCTTATGATTCTCATTAAATCCTCTCCTGATCTTCCTGCGCTGGGATGCCGGCAACAGTTCTGCGAACTCCTGGAGTGACATTCCCCGTAATTCGTTAATGGAACGCCCTCGATACAGGAATTCTCCCTTTTTTCGTGGTATCTTCTTCTTTGTTTTCTTAGCCATTCTTTCACCCGTAATTTTAACGTTTTATGGTATGTACTTCTACCGGATCCTGTGAACAGACGTACGGATTGGTGATGCGCACCTCAATGCCAATATTCCGTCGTCCTGCCAGATCGGTAAGATCGTTGTTCTCTTCATACTCCTTTGGTTTTGAGCTTGCTCTCCATCGTCCTTCTATTCTCATCAGTAGTTCCACTGTCCTATCGCTTTCCTGTCCGTCTCGACGCGATGCTTCCCACCTTTCGACCTGGCGGCGTGCCTCTGCTCACGCTCTTTGGTCGTCCCGGATGCTGCCGGTTACCGCCCCCGAACGGGTGGTCAATCACGTTCATGGCAACGCCGCTCACACGCGGATATTTCGCCGCGCGCGTTTTCAGCTTATGGTATTTCTTGCCTGCCTTCATGAATGGTTTGTCGGTGCGCCCACCGCCGGCAACCACGCCGATTGTTGCCCGGCAGCGCGGGTGCAGCCACTTCATCGAACCGGAGGGCATCTGCACCAGCGTCTTGCCGACGTCATGGGTGATCAGAAGCGCATGCACACCGGATGACCTTGCAAAATGCCCGCCATCACCGGGCTGGGACTCGATATTGCACACCGGCGTACCTTCAGGGATCTCGGACAACGGCAGTATGTTTCCAACCTTGATCTCAGCTCCGATGCCGCATTCGATCTCCTGTCCGATAGACGTCCCCTCACACACAAGTATCAGCCGGTTCTCGCCGTTCTCAAAGGCTACCCGCGCAATCGGAGCCGACCTGGCAGGGTCGTGCAGGATCTCGACGACCCTCGCGCTGATGGTAGTGTCACTTATGCTCGGATGCGCCAGTTTTGCTTTGTATTTATGGGAAGGCGCTCTGTATGTTGGTCCTCCTCGCCCTCGGTTCTGTGATATGATTCGTTTTCCCATTATGTGTTCACCTTAACTAAAACAATCCGATCCTGGTTGCAATTTCGCTTGCTGCATCAGCCTCTGTAAACGCCGCGATTGCTTTCTTCTTTCCCTTCGGGGTGATCATCGTTCTGACCCTGGCAACCTCAAACCCGTAGATCCCCTCGATCTCCCTCTTGATTTGGTTCTTGGTTGCATTGATGTCCACGACTAACTGGAGCTTGTTCTCCTCTTCCAGTTGTATCGTTGCTTTTTCTGTGATGAATGGGTATTTGATTGCCATGGTATCACTTTTCTATTTCCATACATAATGACTGTCAGGTACTTTAATATTTGTGATGCACGGGAGGGGTGCCAACCCAAGGACGCCAGTGCCGTATCGGAATCGCAGATTGACAATGTATGTAAATGGCTATACAACTATGCCGATCGCACGAATGTGGTCAATCGCGGGGGTGCGTTTGACCGGCACATTACGCTTATAAAAATGCGATGATATTTATACTGCGGCGCATAATAACATTTATATCCAGCAACCACGTTCAGTCAACCGGAGGCGTTACTATGCCTGATAAGGAACAGATACGTATGCAGGTGTTGCAGGATGAATTGAAGGACTGTAAGGCGTTTAACAGAGCACTGATTACACTTGCCGGAGAGATCTCATGTGTGCTCGATGAGATAGCAAGAACGGACGAAGCAAAGAATATTTGCATGATTATGGGTGAGGGTGCCGGGAGGCGGATTGGTGCGAGGACGAGGAAACGGTTTGGCATACTCAAGAACGTGGAAGAGGCGCTGGACATCTTCATGCATCGCACGGACGCGTGGTATGGATACGATATCGAGATCGATCATATCGAGAATGGCACAATATATATCAACGTGCTCAAGTGTTTCATACGAGATATCCTGCGCGATCGCGGACTTATGACCGGGACCCCGCTCTGCGGTATCACATGCGGCTATCTCAAAGGAGCGCTACACGAACTCACCGGAAAGGATGTGGATGTACAACTCGTGTATGGAGACGTAAACGGCGTCTGCCGTGAAAAGATCATTGTCAGGAAATGAGATCGACACCGGTACAAAAAAATTCTAAACAACAGTTTTATTCGAGTAGCTGGAAAGTGCCCGTGTAACGTGTAATGTAAATGCGAGAAGCACCGTTCACCACGGGCGGCATCGGTGCATAAGTACTGCAAAAGATTAGGTTGACCGTTTCCCAGGTAAATAACCTTTATATGTGACCAACTACATCATGGATTGGAGGTGCTGCCATGTCTAACAAGGATAAATTGCAGATAGAATCGCTGGAAGACAAAGTGAAGGATT
>JAUWHQ010000081.1 GCA_030605805.1 Methanosarcinales archaeon
TTTCCGCGTTCTTCTGTATTCTTGACCGCACAGACGTTACCATCCGCACGATCCACAGTGGGATTACCCCAAATGGAAGGGGTAGCCGGTTAGGCAATCTGTGATGTAACTTCTTGTCGATAGACAGAGAGCACAGAGGGATCGAAAGAGGAAAATAACAACTCTCTGTGTCCCTCTGTGCTCTCTGTGGTTTAATCTTCCTTACCATGACCGGATCCTCCAGAAGAGTGAAAAAGTGCTTGCAACGCGAATTGTCAAAGAGCCGTGAATTTTAATACACTTTTTTGAGTATATGATCGCGGTGATCAAAACCCTCCGCGCATCCTGTCGAGTGCGCGTACGATGTTTGCCTCGCTTGTGGCATACGACATGCGGATGTGCTCCGCACCATAGATGCCAAATGCAGACCCGGGTACAGTGATCACGCCGCGCTCAGCCAGATCTGCTGCGGTGCGGTCGCCATCTCCCACCCGTGGAAAGACGTAGAACGCGCCTGCCGGGGTTACGCACTCGATGTCCATCTCTCGAAGCCCGCCCAGCAGAATATCTCGCCTCTGTTTGAACCGATCCCGCATCTCTGTCACGCAGTCCTGCGGACCGGTGATCGCTGCAAGTACTGCCATCTGTGCAACCGAGTTTGCGCACGCCTGCACATACTGGTGCACCTTGTGAAACTGCTCGATGTACTCTGGTCTCGCTGCCAGATACCCGAGTCGCCAGCCGGTCATGGCGTAGGTCTTGGAGGCTGCATTCACTGTGACCACATTGTCTGTGAACTCCGCGGGGCTGACATGCTCGCCTTCGTAGATGCAAAACTCATAGACCTCGTCAGAGATGATCGTGAAATCATGATCCTCGGCGAGCTCTGCGAATGCTTGTATCTCCTTTCTCGATTGGACAGTTCCACACGGATTTGATGGTGAATTCACGATTAAGACCTTTGTATTGCGTGTGATCTGCTCAGCCACCACGTCAGGATCGAGACAAAGATCGACGAGCGGAACGCTGATCACTCGCCCGCCTGCGATGCGTGATAGTGCCATGTACGAGACAAAACCGGGATCAGGGATCAAAACGTCGTCACCAGGCTCAACAAGTGCCTGCAGGCTTATGTGCAGCGCCTCGCTTGCGCCGGACGTCACAATGATCTCGTCAGGACTAACAGAGATGTTGTTGTCATGCAGGAACTTCTCTGAAAGCGCCACCCGAAGTTCTGGTACGCCTGCGCCCGCCGTGTATCTGGTGTACCCTTCTCTGATCGCATCCATCGCAGCATCGCACACATGCGCCGGTGTCGGGACGTCGGGTTCTCCGATCCCGAGATTGATGCTGCCATTGCCTGCTGCCTCAAACATCTTGCGGATGCCAGAGCTGTCGATCTCTGATACCCGATCGGTGAACGATCTCATCGTTTACATAGTCAAACGTTGCAGCATAAATAATCATCGGGCGGGCTGACGTACATCCGCTTGTAGACGGCGTTTGCTGTATTTTGCAGGATTCTTACGTGGCACCGGCGGCTGCTTGCAGGATTATGAGAGCACCCGGGCGATGTGACCCGCCGGGGTGTGTAAACAGGATATCGCCAGAGAGTCCTCTGTTGCAACCTTTCTCTGGCTGTCGCTTCCTGTTTTCCGTTTCCTGTTATTTGCATGGCTACAAAAAGCTCACTCGAACCCCTTTGCTACCACCTCTACAACAAAACTTAATAGCACAACACCAGAATCAATGAGCAAGAGGTATGATAACATGGGAAAAATACTTGGAATCGATCTTGGAACCACAAACTCATGCATGGCAGTGATGGAAGCCGGCGAGCCGACCATCATACCGAATGCCGAGGGCGGAAGAACCACCCCGTCAGTGGTGGGCTTCTCAAAGACCGGGGAACGTCTGGTAGGGCAGATCGCAAAGAGACAGGCGATCTTGAACCCGGAACGGACGGTTTCCTCGATTAAGCGGCATATCGGCGAGAAAGATTACACAATAAACATCGATGGCAAGAATTACACGCCTCAGGAGCTCTCTGCAATGATCCTGCAGAAGATGAAGAACGATGCTGAGGCATATCTCGGGGAGACGATCGCCGATGCAGTGATCACGACGCCTGCATACTTTGATGACTCGCAGCGGCAGGCGACAAAGGATGCCGGAACAGTTGCGGGATTCAATGTGAAGAGGATCATCAACGAGCCGACTGCCGCGGCGTTTGCTTATGGAATTGACAAGAGTGAAGGCGAGCAGACAATAATGGTGTACGATCTCGGCGGAGGCACGTTCGATGTCTCGATTCTGGAGCTGGATCCAACTGTTGGAACGTTTGAGGTTAAATCAACATCCGGAGATACTCATCTCGGTGGAGACGACTTTGATCATCTGATTGTAGAACACATCGTATCCGAATTTAAGAAGCAGGAAGGCATCGACCTCTCCAAAGACAAATCGGTGATGCAGCGGCTCACCGATGCCGCCGAGAAGGCAAAGATTGAGTTGTCAGGCGTGGTTACCACGAGCATCAGCCTGCCGTTCATCACGGTGGGACCTGACGGGCAGCCAAAGCACCTTGACATAACCCTCTCGCGTGCAAAGATGGAAGAACTGACCGTCGAGCTGATAAACCGGACGATAGGTCCGATGGAGGATGCGATCAAGAGCGCGGGGATGACCAGAGACGATATCGACCGTGTGCTGCTCGTCGGCGGCGCAACAAGGATGCCATCGGTCATTGCTGCGGTTGAACGGGTCACAGGAAAGAAGCCGTACAAGAACATCAACCCGGACGAGGCGGTTGCAATGGGTGCAGCCATCCAGGGCGGGGTGCTTTCGGGCGAGGTCAAGGATGTGCTGCTGCTGGACGTGACGCCGCTGACGCTCGGCATCGAGACGCTCGGCGGGGTTGCGACACCGCTCATCGAACGAAACACGACGATACCGACGAAGAGGGGTCAGACATTCTCAACAGCATCCGACAGCCAGCCATCGGTCGAGATCCATATCCTGCAGGGAGAACGCGGCATTGCATCCGCAAACAAGACGCTTGGCAAATTCATGCTCGACGGCATCCCTCCGGCTCCAAGAGGTATTCCGCAGATCGAGGTAACATTCGATATCGATGCAAACGGCATCTTAAACGTGAATGCAAAGGATCTCGGTACAGGAAAGGAGCAGTCCATCACAATCAGGAAGCCTGGCGGGTTGTCCGACGAGGAGATCAAGAAGATGGTCCGGGATGCAGAGGAACATGCGGATGAGGATAGGAAGCGGAAGGAATCCGTAGAGACGAAGAATGCCGCAGAAGCTCTTGTAACCTCCGCAGGAAAAGCCCTCGAGGAAGGCGGCGATCTTGTCACGCCTGATCAGCGAGAAACAGTCGAGATAGGGATAGAGGAGCTGAAAAAAGCGATCGAGGGCGATGATATCGAAGAGATCAAGAAGAAGACCGAGGAGCTGACAGAAGCGGTCTACCCGATCGCAGCTGCCATGTACCAGAAAGGCGCTGAAGCACACGCAGCAGAAGGAGGCGGCGGGGCAGGAGAAGGAGAAGGTGGCGGCGAAGACGTGGTCGATGCGGATTATGAGACGGTGGATGATGACAAATGAGGGTTCACGGGCAAACCCGGGTCTCCAACACATCTAACACGGACACATCTGGCAGCCACAATTTCAGGTTAGCATGAAATCCCTCCGAAACATCAGTTTCTCTTCCATGCGGGTCACCGAGGACCCGTTTGGATGGGCTTATATGCTTGAAGATATCGGTTTTGGTGGATGGGAGGTCGTGCAAGAAGGAAAACAGGTTCTCAATGACCAGAGTATCCGAAAGATGCGAGAGGTCTGCGAGACCACAAATCTTGTGATAACGATCCACCTGCCGTTCTCGGACCTGAACCTCGGAAGCCTGAACCAGCCGATCTGGGAGGAGGTTGTGGGGCAGCACACCTCCTGCATCCGGGTCGCATCCGAGTTTGCAAGTCTTATGGTCGTGCATCCGGGCTATCTCTCGCCGCTCGGGATGCAGATGCCAGATCTCGCATGGCAGCAGAACATCCTCGGGCTGCAGCGACTGTGCGACTTCGCGGGCGACATAGGGGTCAGAATCGCTGTCGAGAACATGCCAAGGATGGAGTTCATCCTCGGAAAAGAGCCGGCTGAGATGGCTGGCATGATCGAACTTGTGGATCGGGAGAATCTTGGCATGACGCTTGATGTGGGTCATGCACATACCAATGGTGTTTTGCCTGAATTTCTCCGGATGAAAGAGATCGTGCACGTTCATATTCATGACAACAAAGGGCGCAGGGACGAGCATCTGCCGATCGGGCAGGGTACGATCGAGTGGGGACATGTGATGGATGAATTGTGTAAGCGGCATCGCAGGTGCAGGTTTGTAATCGAGGCGCGGAGTGTGGAAGAGGGGCAGGCGAGTCTTGCGTATCTGCGGGGGGTGGTGTGAACTTGGGGGCTAATGTCTGGGATGTACTTAGCAAGTACGCGGGAACTGTCGAGGGACCTGGAGACTGGTCAGAAGAGCACGATCACTATCTGTACGGTGTTCCAAGAAAATAGCTGGTGTTCAAAGTGCTTAAGCAATTAACCCTGTTTGAAGACAAAACAGAAAACAAAACCAACCATATCGCTAAGTCGTATACTGGGATTTATGGTATGCACAAATATTGGTCCAAGAAACCATACAATATTCTACAAGATTTTATTTTGCGATATACAAAAAAGGGAGATATAGTGATCGATCCGTTCTGCGGTTCTGGGATCTCGATAACAGAATCCATTTTTACAGGGAGAAAAGCAGTTGGGATAGATATAAACCCATCTGCGGTTTTTATAGCAAAACAGATGCTTAGCAAGATACCGATGAACTTGATACAGGAAGAATTTAGCAGGTTTGAATCAGAAATTAAGGATGAAATAAATTCTTTTTATAATGTAAGGAGGGGCGACAAAAAATTTGTAGGAACGCATTTTATCTGGGAGAATGGTAAGTTGACAGAGGTCTGGTATAAAAATAATACAAAAAGCAGAAGAAAAGTTATTGAAGAGCCGACAGAAGAGGATTTGGAATTGGCATCATTCTTTTCTTATGAGAAAATACCTTACTTTTATCCGCAGGATAATTTCTTTCATAATTCACGGATCAATGCAAATCGTGAAAACCATATTTATGACTTATTTACCCCACGAAATTTAATGGCGTTATCACTTCTAATGGATAGAATGGAAAAAATCGAAAATCTCGATATCAGGGAATTCTTCAGGTTTTGTTTCACTGCTTCGATTGGGCAAGCCAGTAAGATGGTCTTTGTTGTCAAACGACGGGGGAAGTTCAATGGCAAATCGAGGGAAACTGAGAAGAAAGAAGTGGGTAGTTGGGTGATTGGTTACTGGCTACCGAAAGAAAATTTTGAAATAAATGTTTGGAACTGTTTTGAAAATAGGTATAAAAGAATTCTTAAGGCGAAGAAAGGATTGGAATACAAAAAATACTCGATTAACGAAGCTAACGACTTTGAAGAACTATTTGATTCGAAAAATTTGCTTCTTTTGAATGCTCCTTCTCAAAACGCATTAAAAAAGATACCGGACAATTCTGTGGATTATGTGATAACAGATCCTCCGCATGGCAATCGGCAACCGTATTTGGAGTTAAGCATGATGTGGAATAGTTGGCTTAAAAAAGATGTCGATTACGAAGATGAGATTGTGATAAGCGAATCCAAAGATAGAGAGAAACATATATCCAATTATTATAAGTTATTAAATGAAGCCTTTGCCGAAATTGAGAGAATATTAAAGCCGAACCATTATTTCTCTCTGATGTTTAATAGCCTGGATGATGAAACATGGATAAATTTGATTACATATACAAATAGGCTTGATTTTGAGTTAGAAAAGGTCGAGACTTTGGAATATTCTGCCAACTCAGTTGTACAGGATACTCGTAGAGCTGGATTAAAAACCGATTTCATATTAACCTTCAGGAAAAACCCGGACAGGATTGTCAAGGACATTGAACTCATCTCTGTAAAAAAGAACAAAGATTATTTTGTCGAACTGGTTGGGGATTATTTAGAAAATAGCCGTGGGAAAGGTTTGGAAACCTACCAAATTTTAAACTTGTTAATTTCCGACTTGTTGCAACAAGGTAAATTTTTCAAACTATCAGAAATTTTAAATATACTAAAAACACATTTTAAAAGACAAGAGAATATGTGGACAATGAGGGGACACGAATGGATATGAAACAAGAATTTAGAAAATTGAAAAGATATTATCAGGAAAACGATTTTGAAAGAATATTCAACCACGAGTCCGGAATATATTTTCTTAAGATGCGCTCAATATCAAGAAGCAATATTCTGGGGGAGTTAGCAAAGAGCTTGGAATTCGATGTTTCTGGAGTTTCCGGAAGGGATTTATTTGAATTTATGTTTTGCAAGAATATCGCAGATGAACAGATAGACAATTTTATCAAACAAATATATGATATAGAAAGAAAAGAGAGAATTAAAAATGAAGATTATCTATATTCACAGCTCTACAAATTGAAAGTTTTTGATTGGGGTGGTTTCTATCAAAATGCCGTTGAACAAACCATAGTCAACAATTATATCAAGAAAATTCAAAATTATGAGGAACTTTACAATAGTATTGAAAACGACATAAATCCAAGATTTCGAGGCTATATATTATGTTCATGGTATAATCATTGGACTTCTATATTGATAGAAGACATGTTTAAGGATCACCCTCGTCTATTGCCTACAGTAGGCTTGATTAAGAAGGTAGATTTTTTCTGGAAAGATTTTCCTTTCGACTTAAAGGTTACATATTTCCCGGATGGGTATATGCAATTAAAAAGGAAAGAATTTGATTTAAGACCGGAATTGACAGAATTGAAAAAGTTTGCAAGACAACAAAATATCCCTTATGATAAAAACGCAAACAAAAAGGATATTTTTTCTGAACTTCTAACAAGGATTTCGGAGGACACTTCAGGAGAAGCAAAGGAATTTATCGAAGGATTCCACAAAATAAGAGAAGAAATAATCCTGAATACTATAGAAAATCCAGAAGAACTGATTAAATGGTTTTATGAAGAACAAGGAATTAGAAGATTCGATGCTGCTAATAGATTTTTTCTGGTTTTAATCGATTCAAAGAATTTAGAAGATAGCTGGAAACTTAAAAGAAATAAGAAATTGTTGCATGGAAAGATAAATGAATTTTTGGATAATAACAAAGAGATGGATTTTGAAAAGTTGAAAATATCTTTTAATTGGCAAGACAAAACATACACAACTTATGCAACTATTTTATTTATAATAAAGGATTAAATTAGTATAGATCCAGACTCACAGATTCTCAAAAACATCTTTCGAACAATCACCTCTCGTTCCAATGACCCCAAAATCACAGAAATGGATGCAACTCCCGCGCAGCATCGCGATCGGGCACGGCATGATCGCTGACACTGCCCGGATGTGCACCGAACTCAAACTCGGGCAGAGTGCCATCATCGTAACCGGCAGAAAGACGCGAAAGATCGCTGGCGAAGCGGTATCCGACATCCTCGCGAGCGACGGATTCTCCACAGATATCGCAATCGTCACGAACGCGGATCAAGAGAACATAGACCGTGTGATAGACACCGCGAGAGATGTCTTCTTCCTTGTAGGAGTCGGCGGCGGCACAGTGATCGATGTCGCAAAACTCGCATCGACTATGCTGGACATCCCTTTCTTGAGCGTGCCGACAGCAGCATCGCACGACGGCATCGCATCGATGCGTGCGTCAATCGCCCGCGATGGCGACACGGTATCAGTGCCCGCGCAGGCGCCGCTCGGAATCATCGCGGACACAGAGATCATCGCCCGTGCTCCACACCGATTCCTTGCATCCGGATGCGGCGACCTCATCTCAAACTACACCGCGGTTCTGGACTGGGAGCTTGCACACCGGCTCAGGAATGTGCCATACAGCGAGTATGCTGCCGCGCTGTCCCGGATGACCGCGCAGATCATCATGGACCGCGCAGAGACGATCAAACCCGAACTCGAGGAATCAGCACGGCTCGTAATCAAAGCCCTCGTATCAAGCGGCGTTGCGATGAGCATCGCCGGCTCATCCATGCCAGCGTCCGGATCCGAGCACAAGTTCAGCCACGCACTGGACCGAATTGCTCCGGAGCCAGCCATGCACGGCGAGCAGTGCGGCGTCGGCACGATCCTGATGATGTATCTGCATGGCGGCAACTGGCAGCAGATCAGGGACGCATTGCAGAGGATCGGTGCGCCGGTGGACGCCTGTGGGCTCGGGATTCCTGATCAGTGCATCATCGAGGCGCTGGTTCATGCAGCAGAGATACGTCCGGAGCGGTACACGATTCTCGGGACCGGGCTTAACGAGGAGGCGGCAAGGAACGTGGCAAGGATTACGGGGGTCGTTGGTTAGCCGATTATAGGCGCCCTTGGGTATATGTAATCCGGAATTGTTTTTCGTGTGAAACGATTTTTTAGTGTCTGGCAGGCGCCCGGCTACCACAATTCGGGCGAAGAATAAAACAAAACGGGAGTGCTAAAAGCACGCCCCTCTGGCTCCCGCGGCTCCTCCACCTCACCTCACCGATGTCAGCTTCACATCCTTATATCCGTGCGAGGCATCAGGCTCGATGACGTATACACCAGTCGTCGGCTTCTTGCCATAGAGTATCATTGTGTTATTGCATTTATCGAGTTTTAAATGCATATCAGAGACGTCCGCGAGCGTTTTCTTGATTCCGGGAGCGGTGCCATCACCACACATCGCGATCGTCAATATCCTGTTCGCAGCACTATATTTTTTCTCTGAAATGATCGTTTTTTTGAGGATTTGCTGGTCAAGCATCGTTTCAAGAATCCTGTAATCGACGATCTTCATCACTTTCCCACTATACTCGGATTGCAGTCGTTGTATTTCTTTATCCAGCACTTTAAAGTCACTTGAAAAGTGTTCCCTGTTATAACTGACAACAAAATCCTCTGTCACCGGCTCTTCAGGATTTTCTTCGGTTACAACCTTAAACGAGCTTAGTTTATCGCTCAATCCATACTCAAAGACGTAGTTCTTGACCTCGCTTGGTCCCGCGCCGCTGACCGAGAGTATGACTACACCTCCGCCCTGACTCACCACGTTTGCAGCGGTCAGCATCGGCAGCACATAGAAGAAGTTATCGACGTTCGCGCCGGTTTCCAGCAGGACGTAGCCTCCAATCGGATATCCGCCAAACACCTCATCCAGATCGCGGTTCCCGGTCGAGTAATGGGTTTTGGTGTTCGGAGTGGGATCGAATGGCTGGTAATCCAGGGGGTGTGCAACCTTAAACGCATCGAAACTGTGGAATCGACCGTTATTCAGGGTGTAGAGATAATTTGGCTGGCGTATACTGATACCTCTCAGTTTATCGATCGTCAGGATCCTGAGACGCCTGCCTTCAACGTCCCTTTGTCGCATCGAGACCACGCCGTCTGCGATATAACCAAGTTCCATGTTACGTTCCTTTTCAAGCACGATAACGACCTTGGTATGCGCCGGTTCAACCAGACATCTGGTGATGATGCCGACAAGAAACGTTTCGCTCACCTTATATTTGTCGCACAGCCCTTCGAGGCTGTCCATCACGAGCATCGATGTTTCAGGCAGAAACGCGTCGATCCGGTCACAGACCATATCCAGATCGCTAAAATCGATTTTATCCGGATCGTCGAGCATCCCGTAAACCTCGAAAACGTCTTTTTCAACGCGAAGTGTCGTATTATCTGCCTTTTTAAAGAACCGGTCCCAGAACACGTTCTTCGATTCAATGATCTCGATCTCCTTCTGTTTCTGGCGCAACCGTGGGAAATATCTATATATTGCTTCGGTGGTCGCCCTTGTGGATAGGTAGATCGGATTGAGATCTGGCAACGTGTCCATCAGTTCAAATGCAAGAGTCGTTTTGCCGGTACCTGGTGTACCCTGTATAATCAGTGAACTGCCCCCCTCCTGAGACAGAAACCCCCGTATCTCCTCCGGAATCATGTATGTATGTTATATACCGCCATTCTTAATAACTTTTTGGATTTTCGCATCCAAAGTTTCATCACAAAAAAAGACATTCCAATCATCGATGAAACCCAGGTCGCTATCCATACTGCTCCCCTCGTCATTCCTCATCGATGCGAGAGACCTTCGCAGCAAGACCCTGAAGATCGGACAGATCGCAAGGGCTGCATCGGTATTCTGCGTGGACCGGATCGTCATATACCGAGATCCTGATCTCGATGAGGCGGATTTTATCGAAAAGATCCTTCTGTATGCCGAAACGCCACAATACCTGCGAAAACGACTATTTCCGCTGACAGACGACCTGCGATATGCCGGAGCGATCCCGCCACTCAGAACACCGCACCATCCGGTGGATGGAGCAAGTAAGGCAAGTGTAGAAGGCGTGGAAGCTGCGAAAAGCGGGGGCGGGGGTGCAGGGACCCGGGTCGGAGAGATTCGGGCAGGGGTCGTCGTCAGGGTGCATGAGACCGGATCATGGGTTGATATAGGGCTGGAACGCTCAGCGTTTCTGGATGTGCCTCTGCACAGAAACGAGCGTGTGAACGTGATGATCACGTCAGATACGCCACTTAAGGCAGTTCCGGTCAGCCGGGACGAGATTGCCGGATACTGGGGTTATTCCGTGACAAAGGCTGATCGTCTGAGCAGTGCATTGACTGATGCATTGACTGATGCATCGGCTGGTGTGTTGACCGGTGTACCGATCGATACACTGACTGATGCGCCCGCAGGCAAGCTGCTGATTGCGACCAGCAGGTATGGGGAACCCATCGATATCGATCTGCTCATGAAAGTTGAAGCAGAATGCGGGACAAAAGACGTGTTAATTGCTTTTGGCTCGCCGCACAAAGGAATTTTTGAATTTATGCGTGACGAAGGTGCTCCGATCTCGAGATTCGACTACGTGATCAATTCGGTACCAGGTCAGGGGACCGAGACGATCCGGGTCGAGGAAGCGGTCGTTGCCACGCTTGCGATACTGAATATGGCGTTTCGCTGATGAAGATGCTCAATATCATTGTCAATCAACATAGCTCAAAGCTTTTTTGAAGCTGAATCCGAGTCCCCAGCCGCCGCCTGCAGGATCATCAGCGCGTCGAGGGATGTGACACGGTCGTCGCCGCTCATGTCCGCATCTGCGTTCCATCCGCCGCTGGCTGCGATCTGGAGCGCGATCGCGGCGTCGGTGGGGGTGATGTTACCGTCATGATTGAGGTCGCCTTTTTGCGATGTGCCCCATGGCTGCATCAACGGATATCGGTCCACACTGCGGGCGGAGCCATGGATGTAGTATGGCTCATCGCCGATGCCATCGCGGTCGGTGTCGTTGCCGGCGTAGTCCTTCCAGTAGTTGCCTTCAGTGCCCGAGTCCCACTGGTTGTGGATGCCTTCGTCGTATGCATTGCCCCCTGTGTTGTTGATGAAGTTGTTGTGGTGGATGGTGTTGTTGCTGGAGCGCGTGTACAGATACATGCCGAGATAGTTATCCTGCACCGTGTTACCCATGATCGCGGAATCGTTCAGGAATGGCAGAAACATGATATCGCCGTCCCGGATGGTGTTGTTCCTGATCGTCACGTTGTCACTGCAAGCAACGGTCAGATGGGTGGTGTCCAGACCCTGAATGGTCGCATCATGCAGGTTGTAGTAGTAATGGATCGGTTTTCCGTTGAGAGTGTTGCTCGTGTCGATGGAATTGTTGTAATCCTCTCTGACATAACCAATAACGAGAATCCCGAGGTAATCTGAGTTCACGATGTTATTTTCAAGCGTGTTGCCACCTGAAGAAATCAGATAAACTGCAACTCCACCGGTCTGGTTTACGGTGTTACTCATGAGGATGTTATCGCTTGAAGAATACAGATAGATGGCAACTTCACATATCGAGTTTACAGTGTTACTCTGCAGCGTGTTGTCGCTTGAAGAAGATAAACGGATGGCAAATCCATAGGTCGAGTTTATAGTGTTGTCCATAACGTAATTGCCATGCGAATCACCAAGCATAATCCCATATCCGCTATCGTAAACATCCACATTCTCGATTCTTGAATCGTTGGTGTGGTAGAACAACACTCCCTGGCTGTTATTTCTCAGCGTCAGATCTCTTACTGTGATGCCGCTCGAATTGATCGCAGCCACGTAGCCAGCATTGCTTGTTGAATCTATAACCTGGCTTTCGGCATTGACCAGATAATATATCGGTTTTCCGTTCACCGTATTCGAGGTGTCAATATCGTGGATATAATCAGGTAACAACCCACCATCTACCTCAAAGTTCACCATGACGTTGTTTCTGAGCGTGTTGTTGCTCGAAGACGACAGTGAGATGCCACAGTAGTCACCCGACATTGTATTGTTTGAAATCACGTTCCCATCAGAATAAACTCTGATTCCACCTGAAATTACCCTGAATCCATCGAGAGTACACCCGTCTGCTGATATCTGTATGGACGAGCGATTCACGACAGGCATACCGATGCCAATTAGTCTGGTCGGCATGCTTATTTGCACGTACTCGTTGTATGTGCCGTTGTAAACGATGATCGTGTCGTTATAGAATGCATCGCCCAGTCCCTCACCGATCGTATCCCATTTGTGGTTGACAGGATCATCTACGAAATCATCATCCACATATATCGTCTTTGGATCAGGCATCTCCCAATCATAAGGCTCCACCAACGGATAAGGATCTTGATTGCTGCCGCCGGAGATGTTGTACGGCACATCGCCGATGCCGTCATCGTCGTCGTCCACTCCGGTGTAGTCATCCCAGTAGTTGCCAGATGTTTCATTGTACCAGTGGTTGGAACCGCAGTCATACGCATTGGCATAAGTGTTGTACAGCAGGTTATTGTGGTAAAGCCGATTGTCGGATGTCAATTCACGCAGATAGATGCCATAACAACCGCCCAGAATGCTGTTGTGCCTTATTGTGTTGCTCTGAGAATCGTATAACCGGATTCCATATCGATTCGAGTAGAATTCGTTGTTTGACAGGACGTTGCTCTCTGAATAACTCAGATAAACTCCACTATCATCGTTGTTTGAGATGGTGTTGCACGTGAGTTCGTTGCGCTCTGCATAACTCAGATAAACCCCGTCACCGCGGTTACTCGATACCAGATTATCTGTAAACTCGTTCTCCGACGATTGGTCCACATAGACACCAGCATCGTTATTCGAGATCGTATTGTCTGTAAACTCGTTTCTGTACGCTTTGTCCAGATACATGCCATACCAGACGTTCGAATTTACGGTGTTTGCGGATACCGTTGAGTCGCTGGTGGATGTCAGACGGATTCCATCTCCGCCGCTTATGCTGTTCTCGGTGATCGTCACGTCCGAACTGCAGGCAACGGTCAGGTGAGATGCGTCAAGATCGCGTATGGTCTGACTGTGAATGTTGTAATAGTAGTAAACAGGTTTTCCGTTCACGGTATTGCTTGGGTCTATGGCGTTATTGAAGTGATCATCCTGATATCCATCGACCCACAACCCGCGGTTCTGTGTGGTGATCGTGTTGCCAGTGAGTGTGTTGTTGGGGGAGTACCATACGTAGATGCCGTTATCTGAGACGGTATTGCCGGATATTGTGTTGTTAGAGGAATACCACATACTGACTCCGCTATTCGAGATGGTGTTACCAGACACAGTATTGCCGGACGTCTGGCTTAGATAGATACCATAATATCTGTTTGAGTTCAGAACGTTGCTTTGTATCTGATTCGAGGAATACCCGGACACCAGTACACCGTAGCGATTATTGAATATGGCGTTTCCGGTTATCGTATCATCCGATGAATGGAGCTGTATCCCGCAATAGTTATCTGAGATGTTGTTATCCCGAATGCTTGAACCACCGGAGCGTGCCAGATGAATGCCATCTCCACCACTGATGTTGTTATCCCGGATCACTACGTCCGTGCTTCCAGCCACGGTGAGATGCGTGGTCTCCAGATTCTGGATGATCTGGTTGTCCAGACCATAGTAATAGTAGATCGGCTTGCCGTTTACACTATTGCTGGTGTATATCTGGTTGTTGTAATGCTCATCCTCGTTTCCGTAGACATAGAGGCCGTACGGAGAATTGTCAACTGCGACATTGTTCGCGAGTGAGTTATATGATGAGTAATATATACTGATGCCATACCCCCGGTTACATGAGGCGTTGTTGCCTGAGATTGCATTGCTCGATGACCTTTGCAGGCACATACCGCTACCATAACTGTTGTCAATCACACGGTTGTTCGTGAGCGTGTTGCCTGACGACTGGTATAGGTATATCCCATAGCAATTCTTCGATGCATCCACATTCTCGATTCTTGAACCGGATGTATGTGCGAATAAGACTCCCTGACCGTTATTTTCCAGTGTCAGGTCCCGTACCACGATGTTACTCGAATTCACAACGCCAACATATCCGGTATTGGTCGATGAATCGATCACCATGCCCGATTTGCCGACCAGATAGTACACTGGCTTTCCATTCACGGTGTTGGATGTATCGATGTCGTGTGTGTAATCAGCAAGCCGCCATGCAGAGACATCGAAGTTATAAGTGTTGTCGATCATCTCATTGTCCCGGAGCCTGTTATCACTCGATTGGTATAGGCGGATGCCGTACGAATTATCAGAAACGGTGTTATTTGTGAGGGTGTTCGAACCCCCACCACTCAAATATATCCCGATGCTATTATCGTGGATGCTATTGTTTCTGATATCATTTCCATACGACGAGACACTGATTCCAGCATCGTCCCCGTAGTAGCGTGAGCCATGAATGATCCTGAATCCGTCGATTATGCAGTAGCTCGCAGTGACCTTGATTGTGCTGTCACCCCGCTCACCATCCACGACGGGCATACCGATTCCGATAAGTTCCAGTTGCTTGTTGACCATAACGTTCTCACGGTACGTGCCGTTGTACACCAGAATCGTGTCTCCCGATTCGGATGCGTCTATCGCCGCCTGTATGCTCGTGTAATCTGCGCCGCCGCTGTTGTTTACGGTCAATGTCTTGGGTACGTGGGGAATGCTGCCCCCGACAGATAATGTTTTTTTATTATATTTAAAGCTCCATGATGCATTTAGAATCCTTGATGACCATGTCGCCAGCACCGTTCCTGTTGCTTCGTGATACTGTGTAACAGACGTCAGTTGCACATAATCATCCCGGTGGTTATAACCGCTGATAGTCCCGGAAATTATCGTGTGACCCGTGGTATCATTTTGTAGATAGAATGAATTATAAAACAGACCTTCGTCAACCAGTTTAGTGTCCTTCGAGAGCTGCAGCCACACCGAATTATTGTTGTAGGTCTCCTGTGCAGTCAGATAGTATCCTTCCTGCAACTGCCATGATTCAGCATCTGGCTCGATGAATAATCTCCCATCGACTTCAGAGTACTGGGATGTGTATCGTACCTGAACGATATTGGTATCAGTGCCGCGGAAGACCGCATCAACATAAGTGCTGAAAACCAGCGCACCGGTCGCGTTGTGGTACTTGAACCAGCTATTCGCATCATGTACATCATATTTGCTGGAATCGATGATCGCATCCTTCACGCTCACGCCGTTCTTTAATAGCGATAACCAGACTTTATCTCCCTCCAAATCGATATCCTTTGGAGTAAGTGAATATCCTTCCCAGCGCTCCCATATCTCCCCAATGGGATCCGCAGTCGCGTATGTCTTTGATTCATTATCCATGAGCTGCGTGCCTGTGCTCGAATATTGATTAACGTTCTTTAGTTTGACAACTCCTGCCAGACACCCATGGAACACAGCCTCTACCACGCAATCAAACGATTCGAGATCGTTTCTGTACTCGAAGAGATCGCTCGATTCGAGGATGTCCTCTTCAAGCACGATACCACTTTTCGATAGCTCAAGCCACACCTTATCGCCATTCAGATCGATATCCTTCATCGTGAGCACATACCCATCCATGAGTTCCCATGGCATGCCCTCTGAATCTCCCGACTTGTAGAAATGCGACCCATCAACGATCAGAGCGATTCCGCTGACATCAGAATACTGGTTGACATTCACGAGTTTGACTGCGTTTGCCTTACATCCACGGAATACGCGATCCACAGCGCAGTTTACGCCGCCGACGCCAGAGGTGTAGGCGAATGTGTTAGCACAATCCTCATTCAGTATCTTCTCTTTCACAACCACGTCATTCTTTGATAGTTGAAGCCAGACCTCATCACCGCCAAGACCGACATCGTGCACTGTGAGCACATAATCGTCAGAAAGATTCCATGAGACTCCGGTTGGCTCCGTTGCTGTTAGAAATAAATGAGACTCGTTGTTGATCAATATGCTGCCATCGACCTCTGAACGCTGGTAAACCTCTCCAAGTTCAATCGTGTTAGCAGAACACCCACGAAATGCCGCTTTCAGGGTTGCGGTGACGATCTCGGTCCCATCCCTGACATAACTGTACCGACAATCCGAATCAACCGGTGCGCTCCACTCTTCTGTAAGTATCCGCTCATCAATCATCACACCATCCTTGCAAAGGACGATCCACGCCTTATTTCCGCTGAGACTGACCTGATTCCACCCGATGGTGTAGTTTTCGGACAGATCCCATGTGTACCAGCCGCAATGATCTGATGCAAACCCGCCGCCTCCAGACAGTACTGGCAGTTCGTTTCTGATCAGATGCGGGTAGAATTCGATAGCACTGGCATTACGTACGGTTTTGAAGGAGAGATTTCCCATGATATGGCATGTCGATGCATATTGTTTCAGATAAAGACTTTTCCAGTTTCCAAGACTGACCTGAGTTGGAGTTGCCGATGTCACCTGCATATTGCCATAGTATTCTCCAGCGCTGATCTGGAGGATATCGTTATCGATTAAGAAGACGTATTTGACCCGCACGATATTGGAGTCTGTTCCGCGAAAGATTTCGGATACATAGCAGGAGAATATCGGGGCGTCATTCTCTCCAGCCAGATCTGGGGCGTATGTGTACACCCGATCCTGCAAATCAGATCCGCCGGTGCCGATTACCTCGTTGTCAAGTTCTATTCCGTTCTTTTCAATCGCCATCCAGACCTTGTTACCCTCGAGATCGATCTGTTTTGCCTCAAGCACAAATCCCCCTCCAAGATCCCATGGTTCGCCAGTCATGAGGGTCTTGGTATCGGTACTGTTGAACTCGACCAGCGGCTTTGCGAGTTTGTCTGGTTTGCCATTGGCAGCAACGTACATCTCGCCCATCCAGAACTCGATCCAGTATCCAGAGTCGCCGCCGTACTGACTGCCCTCAACAGTCAGTCCGAGATTCCTGTGAAGCTCGTATTCCCGCCAGAATGGATATGTGGTGTACGAGAGCGCACCCACCTCGATGGTTCGATCAACATTCGGTCCGGTTAGCGTGCCAGCCGCGATCGCCAGCGTCTCTGTGCCGACACCGCCATCCATATCGTAGTAAAATCCCCCGAAGTTGTTTTTATTCCAGAAGATGTCCGCGGTCTGTGCGCCTGTCAGTTGCACGACCTCACCGCTGAACTCCTCTGTCGCGGTGGGGGTGTAAGCGGACGTAGACGCAAGTGCATTGCCAACCGGCTCATCGCCAGCACTGATCACACTCGATCCTTCGGTGCACCCATCCATGTTTTTGTCATGCTCGATCTCCCCATAATCTCCGTTGTCTTCGTGCATTCTTCGGCACTCATCAGGAGGCATACTGAATATATGATCGGCGCCACCGGATTCAGCGATATCGTACATCCACTGATATTCGCCAGGCGGCATATCCCCTCTCTCGCGCATGAAGTTGAAGTCACGAGTGGGATCGGTGCCGTCATGGATGCCGGTGAGTGATTTCTCATGCTCATATTCTTCGTGTAATCTGTCAGAAATATTCAGAGCGAACGGATCCCCCCATACAGTTGAATTCAGATATACTGCGATCTGTGCGTCCGGTGAACGCACATCGGAACTGTCTACAGCGCACGCGGCGCCGATAATGCCCACGGATGCAAGTGTGAGAAGAAGCATACCCACGACAGCATAATCGATAATCGTTCGATCAAGTCTTCTTTTCTGTTGTTTGTTCGGTTTCATGTCTTATCACCATTTTATCTTTCCAGCCGCAGCCTGCAGGATCATGAGAGCGTCTACTGATGTGAGTTCACCGTCTCCGTTCATGTCGCCCAGCATTCGTCCCCGTCCGTCTGAATCAGTCCAGTAGCCAGCAGGGGTGTCTGGCTCTTCGTCCCATTCATCAGGCACGCTGTCACCATCGGAGTCTACGTCTGATAGGGTGTAGTGTTCAACCATCGGATAGAACCTGATCGCGCTCTTATCATCTGCGGTCTTGAAGTACATGTCGCCCATGATACAGGACATCCAACCTTCATCGAGATCAATGATGGTCTCATCATTTCTGAGAACGACCTGCGAAGAACTTGCAGTCACCACTTCCATAGCACCGTGTGTCTCACCAGTATTGATTTTCATGACTTCATCATCTATCAGAAAGACGTACTGCAATTGCACGATGTCGATATCGATGCCATTGAACACAGCGTCCACATAGCACGAGAAGACTGGAACATCGTATTCTCCAGCCAGATATGTGGTGTATGTGTATACTTCACCGACTGAAACGTTTTTGTTATCGAGTTCCAGTCCGTTTTTGCTCAAAGTGAATTCTACAATATCTTTACCAATAATCTGGTTTGAAGTAAGCGCAAATCCGCTACCAAGATCCCATGGCTCCTCGGTTGCCATAGTCTTCTTATCATAATCCTCGAACTCGACCAAAAGTTTTGTGAGTTTGTCAGCTCTGCCGTTGATCGCCACATATCGCCCTCCCATAAAGCCTTCGAGATAGTATCCTGTATCTCCGTCAACGGTTAATCCCTCGTTTTCATAAAGTTCGTACTGCTGATAAGCAGGACCGGTCTGATAACTCAGGCAATTCTCATCGATGGTTCGGTCAGTATCGGGTCCGATCAGTGTGATGGCAGCGATCGTTAGCGTCTCGGTCGCGAGATTATCATCCAGATCATACCAGAATGCACCGAAGTTATATGCATTCCATGTTATCGGGGCGGATTGTGTAGTCGTCAGTTCCACAACCTCACCGCGGATCTCAAGTATCTCCGCGCTTGCAGGCATGATATGCGCCACAGCCACAAGCACCACGGCGGCTGTGAGCACCATTGTCACAAGTAGACTGTGGCATGTTTCTGTTCGCAATGCAGTGCGAGATTCATCTGCATGGTAGCACCTTATGCGTGAGTTTGTCATAGCGCCATCGCCTCCATGCCTGCCTGCATGATCATCAGCGCATCGAGGGATGTGACTCGCTTGTCATCGTTTACGTCTGCGATAGGATCGTATTCACCGCGGGCAGCCATCCCAAGCACGATCACGGCGTCCGCGGGGGTGTGGGTGCCGTCGTGGTTGAGGTCGCCTTTGATGCTGGTTGTGAAATTATATTCAGCACTCTGGTTGGAATTCCCGCTCTGGTCTGTGCTGTTTGCAGCGAAATAATAGGTTGTGTTCGGCAGGAGTCCTGTGAGCGTTACACTGTGCGAGGTGATATTCTCAGGGTCGTATTCTTGCAGCGTGTAGATTCCGGATTCTGTGCCGTATTTGACCAAGCTATTGCTTGGCTCATTTGTATCCCACATTATGGTTGTGGAAGCTGATGTTATGTCTGTTGCGGTTATGTTGGTGATTATTGGCGCTATTACATCCTTTGTAACATTTAACTCAATGCTCACGCTGTCATTGCAGTTTCCAGCCGCATCGCTTGCAGTAACCCGTAGATAATATGTCCCGGAGGGAGTTCCCGGCGTAGCAGTCGTTTCGTATTGCCACACCCCATCGTTACAACTCATTGGTTGCGTTGGCGACCCGCTGATTGCCGAAAGGTTGACCATTACACCTGTAACACCAACCTTATCCGTCGCTGTCACATTCAACAGGGAAGCATCAATTCCATCCGCAACTATCGTGGTCGGGTTTGCAGTCGCTGATATTATTACTGGTTTTTCCGTATCTGGTGCGCTCCGGACGAATATTTTCCTGGATGCTTCGTTGTTGGTGTAATCCAGCTCAGATATGGTTTTGTCGGAGTTTATCTTCACAGTGATAGTATGCGTGCCCTGCGAAGGATTCCACGTGATATTGACCGGAATGCTGTCGAGAGGTGGTATGTAGCCGATGGTTACATTTTCGCCAATCTGTGCACCGTTATCAAAGAATTGAAGCGGCACAAATAGTGCCCCATTGGTTCCAAAGTTGAAAATGGTGGTATTAATTGCAATGTTCTCACCAGCGGTGGGGACTGGATCTGAAAATTTAATATCCTCCAGATAAATTCCAAAGTCTGCTTTATTACGCATAACATTGCTCATTTCTTCTATAATTTCGTTTGCCTCGCTCTGGTTGCTCGCTACCACGTACATCTCTGCTCGTTTCATTGGTAGAATTATTTGCATATCAGCAGCCACAACGAAATGACCTCCATTGAGATGCCGGGTTCTAAGGGTCACACTATTGGTGGAGGTGCCACTATCTGCATAGT
>JAUWHQ010000230.1 GCA_030605805.1 Methanosarcinales archaeon
CGTCAGATCCTTTCTGCCAGCGGTTGAGGATGTGGTGTCGATGTTGATCGTCAGGGGGACGCTTGCCTTCGGCGGGATGCTGCCCACATAGAACTCGGTCGCGTTAAACGAGACATCACCGCCCGTGGGAGTCACCACAACGCCTGAGATGTTACTCGATCTGAGGTTCACAATATCGAGCGTGATCGTTGAAACGCCGCGAACCACGGTTGACGGGATGCTCGCTGCCACCAGCTTCAGTTCGGTTTTGTCGATCTTCACGGGAATTTTGTATCTGAACGCCTCCATGTTGCTCCCGCCGATCAACTCGAACCGAAGAAAGTGTGTGCCGCAAGAAGCATCCTCGTCCGCTTTGATCTCGTAGACGAAATTGACGCTGTCAGATGGTCCGATCAGCCCGACCGATATGTATGCATCGCTTGTTACCGCAACCTGCCCCTCTTTATCGCCCGCCAGGGATGCACTCGCAACGTACGCATTCATGTCAAACGCCTCCTGCTCGGTGATGTTGCCGCCGCTCGTTGTCTCAGTGACATGGACCACCTCGTCCGTTGCGCCGTTTGTGAGGGTGATTATAACGGTTCCGGTATCGCCGGGCATCAGGGTTGCCGGGTCCACCGTGTAGTCCACCACAATCGTGGGCGCAATCTCGGTATCCGCGTGGACCGGGGATGCGGATGCGATCAGGATGAGTGATACTAACAGTAGCGTCAGTAGCGTCAGGCATCTCTTCATATTCCGACCGCCTAAGCTGCTGCGGCTATGATGCATATCAAGAGTATGCACCATAGCAGGAAGAATGCCGCCGGTACTGCAAGCACTGTGATGATTGCATGCCCCGTTCCGAGATTTCGTGCGTGCTTGACTCCGAATATCCATATAATCACACTCCATAGCAAGAGAAGGAATTGGATGATAGCGGATACCGTCATCGCCGGACCAGACCTCGATAGATGCTGCATCATTGTTTGCTGCAGGAGTTCCGGGTCATCGAGTGGGAATCCGACTGCTGGTGTTATGATCATGGTTGTGACAATTCCGACGACGGATGCAATGATCGTCGGAACGAATCCGTATCCAACGAACTCAAAGACCCGACTGAACGAACCCTCTCCTTTGAACAGCATCGAAACGGCATAGAATGCAGCCGCACAGAGAACCCATGAGATGAACGGTGTGATAAGATTTGAGATTGCGCCGATGGTTGCAAACGCGCTGAAGATAACCGCAACCTCTTCCGGAAGTGAGGACATCATCACTCTGAACATCATCATGGCGTAGATGGCTCCGATGATGGCTGAAACCAGCACGATTAAGAATGGTGTCTTCAGGTTCACGTCTCTTTGGGATAGTTCGCTGAAGAACTGATCCGGATTTGTCAGGATGTCGGTCATGTTACTCATTTTTATTGCTCCGTGTTTACTTGTTCATCGATTCGGTTCCGGTTCTGTGAATGCTTGAGAACGATAATACCAGTGTCTTCTTCATATTCCCATCTTATACATCATAGATATACTGTACAGCAGATACAATCCTACAGGCACGCCAACCGTGATCAGCGCATTCCGAGCCGATAGATTGCGTGCGTGCTTGACTCCGAATATCCATATATTCGCGCTCCACAGCACAAGGAGGATTCCGATGACCATGGATGCCTGCATCAATGGATCCTGCATGAGTGTTTGCTTTAGGAGTTCCGGATTCTCAATCGAGAAATCGATTGTCGGATATACGATAATACTCACGGCAAGCCCGATTGCCGCTGAAACGATCATCGGGATGAAACCATATCCAGTGAACTCGAGGCACCGTTTGAACGTGCCCTCTCCACTGAAAAACATCGAGATCACATAGAATGCGCCCGCATACAGGAGCCATAGGATAAACATCACGATGAGCCCCATAACGACGCTGATCGTTGCAATGATGCTCGCAAGCGGCGCTAACTCCTCGGGAAGCGCGGGTGTTATCACATCCATCATCATCGCGGCGGAGATGGCTGAAATGATGGCTGCGATCAGCACGATGAGGAATGGTATCTTCAGGTTCGTGTCTTTTGCGGATAGTTCGGCAAAGAACCGATCCGGGTTTGTCAGAACATTTGTCATATTAGATCACCTCTTGATTGGATGTTCTTCTTTGGCTATATAGATTTCTGTTCATACTTACGATTCCTTAATATCAGGGCGATTCCGGTTCTCCGGATGCTCGAGAGTGGATGAACAACTCCTCGATTGTGACACCGAAGAAGTCTGCAAGTTTGAATGCGAGTTCAAGCGAGGGATTATACCGTTGCTTCTCGATTGCGTTGATGGTCTGGCGGGTAACCCCAAGTTTCTCTGCCAGATCCTCTTGTGTGAGGTCGTGCATCGCCCGAAAGACCTTGAGTTTGTTCTTCATGAAAACCCGCGCCTGATGTAGTAGAAGCGGGATGCAACAAAGGTAAACATCCCTACAATGATCACCAGTTCAAAAACATAACGGAATTCAAGAAGATCAGGGGAATAGTGATTCGCATACCCTAAAATTGCCATAAGCCCCATTACAGTCCAGAACGCATTGGAACCTGCCTTTTCATTGATTCTCTTATGCATCTCATCTGCCGGAATCTCTGTCTTTCGTTTGGTCGCCCAGTAGATACCGATAAAGACCAGCATCAAGCCAGAGAATGTGATGCCTGCTCCAAGAAACTTGAGATCGAATACTGTAAACAGGGTGATGCCAAGCAGTATTATTGCAGAACCCAAGATGAAATGGGGTTTACTCCGTTTCAATTCCATTTAACCGCCTCACATCCTCCACTCGTAATAGCTCCTCACCACGAGCAGGACGATCCAGCCGCCAGAGAGCGTTAATAACAACGTCTTGTCAAAAATTCCTGCTTCAAGATAGCTGTTGATTAGATACGCCAGTAAAAACAATGAAAGAGCGATGAAACCAAC
>JAUWHQ010000214.1 GCA_030605805.1 Methanosarcinales archaeon
GATGCCTTCATTACCCGTACGTACCAAGTATTGATCATGGGGAATAGCAACCATACCCTTGTGTGGCGGCATGATTCATATAGCAGGCATGATGTATCGGCGTTGACGTGCCATGGGTGGCTTGCCGAAGAATATGGCAAGACAGACGGCATAAAATCGCTGTATACCGGCTACGAACGTAATTGCTGGGTTTGAGTGACTTATAAATAGTAAAAAGGCAAACATAAAAGGTGATGATAAAAATGGCTGATATCCAAGGGATTAATCCTCTGTTTCGACACAGACAGTACTTGTTCCGCAGGAAAGTGTTTAAGTTGTTTGGAGGGGCTTTTCATGTCTATGATGAGAATGGAGCTGTTGTTTTCTATTCAAAACAGAAAGCATTTAAACTCAGGGAAGATTTTCGAATATACTCGGACGAAAGTCAGAGTCAAGAGCTTTTAGCAATAAAAACTCCTCAAATTCTTGATATTGGTGCAACATACGATGTACAGGATGTAACTACGGGCGAGGCTGTGGGCGCCTTACGGCGAAAAGGGCTGAAATCCATTGTTAAGGATGAATGGGTCATTCTCTCCAGAGAGGGACAAGAGATCGGGATATTGACAGAGACCAGCCTGATCGCAGCTCTTTTAAGCAGGTTTATCAACCTGATCCCACAGACCTATGTCGTCTTGGCAAACAATCGAGAAGTTGCCGAAATCAAACAGCATTTCAATCCGTTCGTACTCAAGTACACCATGACAATAGCAGATGAGATGCATTCCATTGACCCAAGACTTTTGATTGCAGCAGGAATCCTTATCGTAGGTATCGAAGGCAGGCAACAATAGACCGGAAAATAGTGATCGAGGGTGTCTTCGACATCATGGGACCCGGAGATAGGTGTGCTTGCCTCATGGATCAGGAACTTACAGGGGATATCGCAGAGGCGCGGACGTGTGATCAAGCCGGACAGCGGCACGGACTCCGCCAATGAGGTAAGGAAGAGTTGAGGTGGATACGGTGGTGGTGAAAGAGGATTTCTCCACAAAAAATCGAGTAAAAACTGCCCTTTCGGGAGGAGATCGACCCGCAATGATCGACCTCTTCCCAGCGACCAGCAACCGGAGAGCACTCCTCGATGCACAGAGAATCGTTGCAGCGCACGCCTGCGCAGAGGATCAATTCGATGAAATAAGGACGATAGCAGGAGTTGATCAGGCGTTCTTCGGCGATAAAATAATATCAGGGATCGTAACACTCGATTATGAAACGATGGAAGAGAAAGATCATGTTTACGCAATTGTTGCCGCAGAGTTCCCATACATCTCGACGTTTCTCTCGTTCCGTGAAGGAAAAGCGATCGTTTCAGCATACAGAAAACTCGCCCGCAAACCTGAACTTTTGATGATCGATGGCTGCGGCATCAACCATCCGCGATCTGCCGGGCTTGCGACGCATATCGGCGTTGCGCTCGATATTCCGACGATCGGTGTTGCAAAAAGCATTCTCTGCGGGAGACCGGATCGTCCGGTGCCGGCAGGTGCCGGGGAGTTCTGCCCGCTCACCTACAACAACAGAGACATCGGATGGGTGCTCCGATCAAAGGAGAACTGCAATCCGATCATCGTTGCACCCGGGCACCGGGTCTCGATGGAGAGTTCGATTGGGATCGTGAGACGCTGCCTGCGCGGATACAAGCTTCCTGAACCGACGAGGCAGGCACACATCTATGCGAACGCTGTGAAGAGGATGCTAAATGTCGTTTGAGGAACCGTGGGGTCCCCTGGTAAATTGTGGTAAACCATCGCCGAACATGGAAATGATTGGATAAAATCGATGTAATTCGGTGTAATCAGTACTAATCCGGTCTGATACCACCCCCTTCGGTCCGAAGAGAGCTGCACCCCGGGGCAAGCGGCGATGTCTCACAGATCACCACCATCCACGTTCGGACAACGTTTTGCGGCTACATGAAGTTGACGACCAACGGGAGCCAATTTGGACGAAGCGAAGCGGAGTCGTGTAGCCGCTGTTGTGCGATGGAGCAAGCCATTATTTTTCAGCAATAACCAACATTTCAAAATCTTCAGTTGTAAGTTTATCATTCCTTGAAAAGGCTCCAAGTTTTGCTCCATAAATATCAATCTTTTTAAAACCTAATGTTTTTAATAACCATGTAATTTCAGATGGTACATAATATCTTTCATTACATTCCAATTCCTTCTTATTCCCAAAATCATCTTCTACTGTGGTAATATTGTGATCTCGGAAAGTCATTAAATCAAAAGTATTACTT
>JAUWHQ010000032.1 GCA_030605805.1 Methanosarcinales archaeon
GGATCCTGTCTCGGACCGTAGACATTGAAATACCTGAGAGCGACTGTCTTCAAGCCGTAGATCTCATTAAAAACCCTGCAGTAATACTCCCCTGCAAGCTTCGCCACAGCATAAGGGGATTTTGGATCCGGCTTCATATCCTCCCTCTTCGGAAGTTCAGGCGTATCGCCATAAACAGAGGAGGAAGACGCATAAATCACCTTCTCAACGCCGGCATCCCTCGCAGCAACGAGCACATTCAATGTCCCGCACACATTCACCTCGTTTGCCAGAACAGGGTCCTCTATGCTCCTCTGGACACTCGGAAGCGCTGCCTGATGGAAGACGTAATCTACATCTCTGAAATTCTCCCTGAGCATGTCAGGGTCTGTGATGCTGCCCCGCACAAGTTCCAGATCGAGATCTTCAACATTCTCCACTCTTCCTGTGGACATGTCATCGATTATAACCACTTCATGCTTCTTTGCAAGCTCCTCTGCAAGATTTGAACCTATAAACCCCGCGCCGCCTGTTATAACTATTTTCATATCATTCCACCTTCGATTGTTAATCGCGCAATAATTCCAATGATCAATGCGAATGTTATGCTCAAAAGCGTACCGATCAAATAATACTCAGCCATGTTCCTATCCTCCAATTCATTAAATCTCGCGATAGATTTGGCTGCAAAGACGATAGTTATCGCGGTATACTGATCAACCAGCACGAAAGTCAGAACCAGCACTCTTTCGATGATTCCTATCGCCATACCAGCGCATCTTAAGCCTCCGCCCCCTCTATCCACTTCATATCTCCTGAGAATCGCCCTGATGACATAAGCACCGACAACACTTACAGTAATGTACGCAGAAACGATCACACCAACATCAATAGTCCAGTTCATTCCAATACCCATGTTTGTCAACTATATTCAGTTCAATCTTCAATTTGAACTATATTCAGTTCAGCACCTCTTTCAGCACATCCTCCACAGACTTCAGTAGATGGTACTTTCCAGTTCGGAGTGTCTTGTAGATGCTCCGTTCACCCACATCAAAACTCCCACTTGCCGATTTAACGGCTTCTCTACCTCCGCCATGTTTTCTATAATGCAGCACGATCTCCTTCTGTCTTTTACTCCAGTTCCAGATCGTGTCTGCCATCAGATTCCATGATGCTGTAATTACCTTATCAATCTCCCTGCCACTCTCGAATGCGACCCAGTTCTTTTTCTTCTTTATATCACTCAATGCACCAGAGGACTTGTGAAAAGCCTCGCCATCCATCTCAGCAACGTTTTCACTCAGACTGGTGGATATACTCCCTGTACCAATACCAACATAGAATGGATACCCTACCATCTCAAAGAGCGTATAATAAACATCAAAAACATCCTCCACCGAATAAAGCATTCCCTGAAAACCGTCGCCACCAACGACTATGAATTTTGCGGCAATCACGCCATCGAATATCTCATTCACAGTCTTTAAGGCACTCTTCAACTGTTCCTGAACATGTGCCCGCTCACTCAACTTTCTTGAAGATTTCAGATCTCCAGTCAAAACAACATACCTATCCCGCGAGGTTAAAACCATCTCGATTCCCCTATTGCCCCATCATTTCCCGTGAAGAACGTGTCACCCGTTATAACCATTTTCATCATTGATTCACCAGTTCCTCATACCATTCGACAAACCTTCTGACCCCTTCCTCGATTCCGACTCTCGGTTTCCATCCGAGTTTGCCAATCTTACCGGCATCCGCCAGCGTATCCTTAACATCCCCCTTCTGCTTCTCGATGTATTTAACAACGGCTCGCCTCCTGGTGACATTCTCCATGATCTCGATCAATTCATTGACACTGATCCTTGTGCCGCCGCCGACATTGAAGACCTCACCCCGCGAGCCGCTCATCGCTGCAAGCACGTTCGCATCAACCACATCATCCACAAAAGTGAAATCCCGGGTCTGTTCACCATCCCCGTATACTGTTATCTCTTCACCATCGAGGATCGCCTTGACAAAGAGGTGCGTCGCCATATCAGGTCGCTGTCTCGGTCCATATACTGTGAAATACCTGAGTGAGGCAGTCGGTACGCCATAATTTTTATAATAAAGATAACATAAATTTTCTGCTGCCAGTTTTGTGACGCCGTAAGGGGAGACTGGCTTTAACATCCGAGTTTCCTTCATCGGCAGTTCGCAGTCCCCATAGACCGATGATGAAGAGGCATAGACGAATTTCTGTATCTCACAATCCTTGTAATATTCCAGCAACCGTTGAGTCACCAGAATATTGTCCCGTGTATATATCTCAAAGTCCTCACCCCAGCTCTTCCGCACCCCCGCCTGTGCTGCCTGATGAAAGACATAATCCACATCAGGGAATGCGTCCGTGGATAGTATATCCTGCTCTATCAGAGTAAATCTATCATCTTCCAGAACATTTTTGATATTCTTATCCTTATATTCCCTCGGATAGTAATCTGTGAAGCAATCGATCCCGATTACATCAAAACCATCTCCGAGCAGCCGTTCCGTGAGGTGCGAGCCTATGAACCCCGCGCATCCTGTTACCAGTGCTTTCATAGTTTCACCACATCCTCGATGTTTACAGTAGTAACAACAGATTTTGATCTTTCAATCATCTCCACATCCAGACTTACTAGCAGACTGTCAAATTCCTTTGCGATTTGAATAACAATTGCATCCATCCCCCTGACGCCAGTTTCTTTTGCTATATTTGCCGCATCATCTGCTCTGATTGATATTAAATCTAAAAAATTTATACTATCTATGTTTTCTAATCCACTTTTAACCCTTTCAGCCAGATGCTCTGATCCGGTTCTTCTTTTTATTGCGGCAACAACTTCCACCAGCACAGTACAAGGTTCCAACGCCACGAATTCTCCATTTTTCACTCTTTCGAGCAGACACTTGCATATTTCATGTTTCTCTTCCTGTTCCCTCAACGCTGCAACGATGACAGAACTATCAAGCGTCAGATAAGTTACCATTGCTTTTCCCTTTGACTTTTGATCTCTTCCACAGCAGATGGACCTCTCCACTCTTTTGAAATCTGCTTCGATGCTGTCATCAGCTCATTCCACGCATTTTCAGCCTTCTGTTCATCCCTGTGCCCCAGACCAATAACGACTCGTTTTATCTGAACCAATTCCTGCATTATAATGTCCAGGTGCGCTCCAAGAGTTTGCAATTCAGGAGTTTGTAAATCCTGCATAGTATCACCCGTCAATACTTTCATTTCATCACCTGTAGATAATTCTCAATCGCATCTCTTAAATCCTCTCTTTCCAGCGCAAAATCGATGATCGCTCTTATGTAATCGGCTTTATCCCCGGCATCGTATCGCTTTCCCCTGAACGTGTATGCATAAACACCTTCCGCATCAATAAGCATCCTTATGGCATCGGTTAGTTGTATCTCGCCCCCAAACCCGGGTTCTACCTCCCTGATGCACGAGAATATTGCTGGTGTGAGAATATATCTCCCGATCGCCCCCATCTTTGATGGTGCGTCGCGTGCATTCGGTTTTTCGATGATGTCCTCGACACGGTAGATCGACTCATCGATCTTGCTGCCTTTTACGATCCCATATTTGCTCACGTCATCTACCTCTTCCACTGCCAGCACAGAGCACTTATGCACCCCATAAACGTCCATCAACTGCTTTATGCAGAGTTCTCCCCTGATAATGTCATCGCCAAGCAGAACAGCGAATGGTTCGTCGCCGACGTGCTTTTCCGCCCTCAAAACTGCATCCCCAAGACCTTTCGGCTCTTTCTGCCGTATGTAATGAATATCCACCATCGAAGAGATGTCCCGTACTTCCTTTAATAATTCACCCTTCCCGTTTTTGAGGAGATGGCTTTCAAGTTCCGGAGATGTGTCAAAATAGTCTTCCACAGCCCGTTTGCTCCTGCCAGTGATGATCAGGATATCCTCGATTCCGGAAGCAACTGCCTCCTCCACAACGAAATGGATGATCGGTTTATCGATGATCGGGAGCATCTCCTTTGGCATCGACTTCGTAACAGGAAGGAATCTTGTCCCAAGCCCCGCAGCAGGGATTACCGCCTTTTTAATCATTCATTCACCTCGTACTCCTCGTCTCTACCAGCATATTCCCTCGTAAATCCCTCGATCGAGCGAGACCATTCGCCTGCCATCGATGACAACAATCTCCCTCATCGCATCGAACTCCTGATCCAGCGATCCGAACTCAGCCCACTCAGTCATGATCAGGCACGCATCAGCACCCTCGAGCGCGCTTTTTGCGCTATCGCAGTACAAAACGTCCGGGAAAACTTCCCGCATATTCTCAGAAGCGAGCGGATCATAAGCAGCAACCGTTGCGCCCCGATTCAGGAGTTCCCTGATGACTGGTATCGATCTTGACTCGCGTATGTCATCGGTGCCGTTCTTGAACGAGAGTCCCAGAACTGCGATCCTCCTGTTACGGACGTCCCCGATCCGGTTTGTGAGCAGTTCGATCATGTGCATCGGCTGTTCCTCGTTTATCATGATAACGGCGTTTAACAGCAGCGGATCGTATCCAAGCTCGCATGCTCTTCCGATCAGCGCCTTCACGTCCTTCGGGAAGCACGATCCGCCAAAGCCTGCGCCAGCATTCAGGAACTGCTCCGAGATCCGGAAATCCTTTCCGATCGCAGACATGACCTCGTAAACGTCGATTCCGAGTTTCTTGCAGATATTCCCGATCTCGTTTGCAAACGATATCTTTGTGGCGAGAAACGAGTTATTTGCGTACTTGATCATCTCTGCGGTTCTCGTGTCTGTTCGTGTGATCTCGCATGGGATCTTCTCATAGAGCCGGGCTACCGTGTCTACGGCGCGTACGTCACCGCCGATGACGATCTTATCAGGATTCATGAAGTCATGCACTGCTTTACCTTCCCTCAGAAACTCAGGGTTCATCGCAATCCCGATAACCCCCGCATCGCCCACGTTCGCCCGGATGAGCGGCGCAACCACCTCATCGGTCGTCCCCGGGACAACCGTGCTCTTGACCACCACGACGTGGTATGCATGGCATGAATCCGCGCCTCGCTCCGCAAGCGCCTTTCCGATGCTCGTTGATGCGGAGCGGACGATCGAGAGGTCGATACACCCATCCTCGTCTGACGGTGTCCCGACACAGATGAATGTCACATCCGACTCTAAAATCGCATCGTTGTAATCGTCTGTTGCCCGCAATCGTTTCCCTGCATGCTTCTTCAAAAGCTCAGGGAGCTCCTGTTCGTGAATCGGAGGAATCCCGGCGTTTATCTGCTCAACCTTCTCCGTATCGATATCCGCGCAGACCACGTTGTGACCGAGTTCTGCAAAGCATGCGCCCGTTACCGATCCGACATACCCGGTCCCGATGATTGAGACGTTCATGGAATATTACTCTCGTCCTGACTCATAATATCTCTTTCATCCGCACGAAATCGCGGCACGCTGTGGTTTCATTTCAATCGACAGATCAAGAATCTGCCCTGCAGGAACGCCTCATGTCACATCATGTCAGCTTCGCCATATCGCTTCCGATCCTCAAGTTCCTGCCTCTTCGCGGCGTTCCAGCCGGATACCGCCTGCAGATACCCTGTCACACGCGATAGCTGCTCCACATTCGTTGATCCGCAGTTTGGGCACTCGTCCTTCAGTCCGGCAGTCATGTGGTTGCAGTCCACGCATATCGTCATGTCTCGTGTGAATGCAAAGTACCCGGTCTGCGTGTTCTTTGCGATCTGCATCGCGAAGTCCCTTAGCCCCCTCGGGTCAGGCATGCTCTCGCCAAGGAAGATGTGCATGATGTTGCCGCCATCAACGATCGGGAAGAAGACGTGCTCGAGTTTTATGCGCTCTGCAAGCGAGATGCCGGCGCCAGGCGGGACATGTGTTCCGTTGGTGTAGTATATCGGAAGGTCCCTTGTCTTGTGGATGCGAGCTAACGCCCCGTCGAGGTCGCCCTTTACCACGGCTTTCGCGCACTGCGCGTATTCGTGGTGGAGGATGTCTGACACGGCAAACCGTCCCGCCGTCGTCTCAGCTGGCGTTCTTGCAAGCGCGATCGTTATGTCGTGCTCCTCGCTGAGTGCTCTCGAATAAAACTCCATCTCGGTCATCGCCCTGATCGCAAGCTTCCACGCGTCCTTTGATTCGTGCATCTGCTGCCCTGTGTGGTACTGCACCATCTCGTTGATGCCCACGACGCCGATCTCGTACACGAGACCTCCGAGATCGACTGCCTGCGTGCCATGCTCTCCAGTGACCGGATCCTTTGGGCGCTGGGTTGCAAACGGCATCCGCCCGCGCTCGACGATCTGGTTCATCCATTCCCTCTTGATCTTGAATAGCTGTACCGCAATGTCCATCAGGTGCCTGAGCTCGCCAAAGAGCGCTTCGTCGTCATGATTAGCACGGTAAGCCGCCCTCGGGCAGTTTACAGAGATGACCTGCCATGCCCCCATCGAGAAATGCATCCCGTCCTTGAAGATCAGTTTGTCATCGAAATTGGAATCGGTGTCCGCATTTGAGGAAAAATTGTAAGCACAGCACTGATAGCAGCTTATTCCTTCTCCAGCTCCACGATATTCCGGTATCTGGTTATCAAAGTACGGAGCACCGAATTTTGCGGCAAGTTCGAACGTAAGATCGTACAATTCGGCATACGTCGGAAGATCCGGGTGCTCCCGGTTGAATTCCTCGTCCTCCTCCATGAAATCCGGTTCCAGGGATATCTCCGGCTTTGGGAAGTTAAACGGCTTGCCCCAGTAGTCTCCTTCGAGCATGACGTTCATCAGCGCCTTGAACGATAGTCGCACCTCACGCTCGAACTCGCTGTACGTCCGGAGCGGCGCCTGATCCGGATCGCCGTTATGGATTCTTCCACGGTATACGACCGGTTTGTCATTCCATAGCTTCGGAACGCCCGGAGCTAACTGGACTGACGAGAAGACGAGCTGCCCGCCTCTTGCGACCATCATCTGTGTCATCTCGTAGACGAACATCTGCATCAGTTGCTCGATCTCCTCGTAAGACATTCCCTCAAGATATGGCGCGAGAAACGTCAGGAAGTTGTAGAAGCCCTGTCCGCCCGCGAAGTTCGTCTGAGCACTCCCAAGAGCCTTCACGGCATGAAGAATCGCAACCTCGGGCTTCTTTGCAGGACCTGCCACGCTCGACTTCGTGCCACTCCCATCAGGCATCAGCCCGTAATAGAAGAAGTACCGAAGATCCCAGTCCATGCAGAAACTGCGCGTCCCGAAGTACTCAAGATCATGGATATGAATATCGCCGTTCAGATGGTAATCAGCGAGTCTCGGGGGTAATAATAGGAGATACTGCTCTTTTGAGATTTTATCGGCTTTTTTCTTGTGGCTGGTCTCCGCGTTTTCCTGGAGATTTGCATTCTCCTTTGACTCGAACCCCTCCCCGACATCGATCTGGTGCGCGTCATAGACCGGGGTCCCCACTCTTGTTGCGATGTTGCGCCACTCAGGATGCCCGCGCTCAAGGAGAATCACATTGACAAGCTCACGCACAAGCGGTCCTGACAGGTATTTCACGCCAATCTTCTTGATGCGCTTCTCAACCTCTGCTGCGATCTCCTCTGCCTCCTCCTCGGTTATCGGATCGATCCTGTAGAATTGCTTGGAGAGCTTCGTCTCCTTTAGGAGCTGGGATATGATCGCGCGCCGGTTCCAGTCCAGCAGATGCCCGTCCGTGGTCCTGACACGGGGCATGAGCGGCACACTCTCCCATGTAAGCGTCTTCTGCACAGTCTCGTGCGGATACGAGTGTTTCTGACGTTTCATGACGATGCACGCCCCACTAACCCATCGATTATATCCTTTCTGATCCGGTCTCCGTCAAACATCTCCTCAAGGGTCAGAAACGAGTCCCCGACCTGCAGCACAGGCGCCATTGTCGTGAAGACGCCGTTTGCGCGCAGTTCGGTGAGCGATGCAGGCGTTGACATATCTGCCACCTCATATCCGACTGCGATTGATTCCAGATATTCTTTCAGTTTCTTGCATTTCGGGCAGGTCTCGGTTGTGTATACGATGATTTCGGTCATAGCAACTCCCTTATCATGTAAATGGATGTGATGGTCTCCAAACCCGGAGTATAACCGTATATGTTTCCGACCATGAATTAACCATGCGGTTCGTCTAACACGATTACTTATACCTTGACAACGCCATCAATATCATACTATATCTGAATGGTCAGGTGATCCGAATGTCCAATACTGTGACACACGTATATGGAAGAAATGAAGCTTATGGGAGGCACGAAACCGGGTGGGTAACCATTTCTACGGATGAGTACGAGTCAATGGTGCGGACAATTGCGGTGTTATCCGATAAAGACCTCATGGAGCAGATCGAAGAGGGTAAAAAAGATAATGTCAAGGTTATGGATTTCGAGGAACTTGCGAAGGAACTCGGAATCTAAATCTCGTTTTTGTGTTTGATAGCTTCGATTGTGACCACTTTTTCATTAGGATCTATTGTGTACAGGATTCTAAATTTATTCTCGAAATACAGTTCCCAATAGCCATGGAGGGAGCCTCTTAACGGTTTGCCATGCATTCCTGGATTTTCTTTCAGTTTCCTGACTTTGGCAGCAAAACGTTTCTGGATATTTTTATTAAACTTTCGCAATCTTTTTTCTGCGGGTTCTTTGATCCGTATGTTGAAGGTATCCATATCACTCACCTGCATCGCAGAACATCTCGATGTAAGCTAAAAACATGGCTTGAATATTTCGGACTTGCGCGCAAGTTCTGTTGAGCGACTGAGGTGTTGACCAGATCTGCCTCTTCGTTTCTGTATTTCGGGCACGCGCTGGTTGTGTATACGATGATTTCAGTCATAGCAACTCCCTCCGGTATGTAAACGGACGTGAGGGGATTCGAACCCCTGACTTGCAGCTTAGGAGGCTGCCGCCCTATCCTGGCTAGGCCACACGCCCAAAGGGGGATGACAGTATTGTATGCAACCGATCCTAAATAATCCTGTGGTTCGTCGGGGTTGT
>JAUWHQ010000046.1 GCA_030605805.1 Methanosarcinales archaeon
TGCTGGATATCACAATCGCAAACCGCTTGACGGAAGTGGATATCGGAGTGAAAAGTCCGCAAAAGGTGTATGAGGTACTGAAAGATGGGATAATTGGAAAAATAACGATGAAGAGTACGGGTGACGAGTTTCTTAAGTTAATGAGTCTTCAATCGCAGCAGAAAGCGATACTGGAGTTGTTTCAAAGCGAGAATGTTGCAAGGGGGGGGCATCTAAAGTCGATGGGAATTAAATGAAGAAGGCTACGACCAAGAAATAGCGGAAATTTTAGAGGCATGCTGCCGTACGATGGCGGTTTTGATTTTTGGGTGGGAAACTTGGGATGTAACAAATACATTAGACATAAGTTTCGGAGATTTTAGGTTTCACTGTCAACCTATGTCACAAAAGAACATTCGGAGGTGCGAACTGGACTTTTCAGCAGACTTGGTTATATCTGAAAGCGTTAATCGCTCATGGGTCCCCCAAGGTCACCTTGGTTGCATGACTATTTTCGGAGCAAATGCTGTGGCGCGGGTTATGGTATAGATACCATCAAAAAAAGAAAAGAAGAGCGCAAAAATCTTTTTTGCGCTTTGGTGCGTTTTGTAGCAGCTTTTTAATACATACCTTCCATGCCGCCCATACCACCCATGTCCGGTGGCATACCGCCGCCCGCTGGCATCGGCTCGCCTCTGGATGCGATCACATCATCGATCCTGAGAATCATGACAGCAGCTTCCGAAGCAGCGCTGATCGCCTGCGTCTTGACCCGGAGTGGCTCCACGATTCCGCGTTCCCACATGTCAACGACGTCGCCTGTGTACACATCAAGTCCTGAATGTATATTACCGTCCTTGTGCTGGCTCGTCATCTCGACCAGTTTGTCGATCGGATCGAGTCCCGCGTTCTCTGCAAGCGTTCTCGGAATGATCTCAAGCGAGTCTGCAAATGCGTTAACTGCCAGCTGCTCCCTGCCGGTCAGGCTGTTTGCATATTCGTGCAGTTTCAGCGACAGTTCGACCTCTGGCGATCCGCCACCTGACACGAGTTTCCCGTCCTCGATCGTAACGCCCACAACGCGCAGGGCATCCTCGAGCGCACGCTCAAGTCCGTCAACCACATGCTCGGTTCCGCCGCGCAGCATCAGCGATACCGCTGTCGGGTTCTCGCATCCGGTGACAAAGATCATGTTCCCGCCACCGATCTTCTTCTCCTCGACTGTGTTTGCGTGACCGATATCACTATCCTCGATCTCGTCCAGGTTCGTGATGATGCCTGCGCCGGTTGCTCTGGACAGTTTATCGATGTCGCTCTTCTTGACTCTGCGAACCGCCATAACTCCGGCTTTCGCAAAGAAATGCTGTGCCATGTCGTCGATGCCTTTCTGGCAGAAGATGACGGTTGCGCCGCTGTCGGTTACCTTCCCAACCATGTCCCGGAGCATCTTCTCTTCCTGATCAAGGAACAGCTGAAGCTGGTCTGGCGATGTGATCGAGATCTCGGCGTCAACCTCGGTGTCTTTCAGTTCGATTGCGGTGCTGAGCAGTGCGATCTTCGCATCTTCGACCTTCTTTGGCATGTTCGGGTGCACCCGTTCCTTGTCGATGATCATGCCGCTGATCAGTTCGGAATCCTCAACAGACCCCCCGACCTTCTTCTCGACCTTGATATTCTCGATATCGACAACCATCTTGCCATCGACTTCCTCTGCAACCGATTTAACCGAATCGACGCAGAGTTTGGCAAGGTGTTCTTTTGTTCCTTCGATCCCCTTTCCGGTCATCGCAGTGGCTGCGATATTAAGAAGGGTTTCATACTCATCGGGTGTGACATCGGTTGCGATCGATTCGAGTATCTCGGCAGCTTTCGTGGATGCAAGCCTGTACCCTGCTGCAATGATCGTTGGATGCACATCCTTGTCCAGCAAGTCTTCTGACATCTTCAACAGTTCGCCTGTCAGAACCGCGGCTGTCGTTGTGCCATCTCCGACCTCATCGTCCTGTGTCTTCGAAACTTCGACCACCATCTTTGCTGCCGGGTGCTCGATGTCCATCTCTTTCAGGATCGTGACACCGTCGTTGGTGATGACGATGTCGCCGAGCGAGTCGACCATCATCTTGTCCATTCCCTTTGGTCCAAGCGTGGTGCGTACCGCAGCGGCTACGGCTTTCGCCGCCATGATGTTTGAGTTCTGCGCATCTCTTCCGCGTGTTCGTTCACTTCCTTCACGCAAAATAAATATTGGCTGTCCTCCAAGTTGTCCTGCCATTTTTTGTCATACCTCTTTTTGAGTTATACTGCAACCATTGATGCCATGACATCGCGTGTCTCAATGTTGTAATGTCATGATGTCAGCGGTCGACAAAAATCAATGATAGTACTTCTATAAAAGATTTGCGGACGCGGAAGAACGGTCACGCGAACGCAGCGGCGTTGGTGCTGTTCCGGAGTTGTTGTCGATCCATGCATCGTGCCGGATGCAACAGATTTGAACATAAGCGCTCAAGTTGACAGCCACCGGCTTTGGGACATTATTATCCAACCAACTACCCCATCACTCCGCAACCCACCTCTGCAAATTCGACCACGTGCCACCATAGACTGCTCTGACCAATGCGCTTGACATAATCGTATTTCTACATACGATCATCGTGGAAACA
>JAUWHQ010000186.1 GCA_030605805.1 Methanosarcinales archaeon
TGCAGTTGAAGCAGGAGTGTACAACCCTAACCGGGAGTATCAGCCGATTGGGTTTACGGTTGGTGCAGGTCAGATGATCAGGGGATTTGACGATGGAGTTGTCGGTATGGCAGTAGGCGAAGAGAGGCGCCTGACCATACCTCCGGAAGACGCTTATGGATTCCACCGTGAGGAGATGGTCCAGACCGTTCCGGTCGAAGAATTGAGCGCGGCAGGCATCACGCCTGTGATCGGGAAAAAGCTCACCACCAACCAGGGAGTATGTACCATAACAGAGATCACGAATACGAGTGTTGTGATCGATTTCAACCACAAGCTTGCGGGAAAGACGTTGATCTTTGATGTGAAGCTTGTTTCTATCGGTAGTGAGCGTGTGACGCTTGAGGACGATGCCACAAGCAATGAGGAGGAAACTATGACAGATACGGCAAACAAGACGGCAAAAGAGAACCGGATTGCGGTGATCGAGACGAGTATGGGCACGATAACTGCTGAACTCTACGAAACGCGGGCGCCAAACACCACGGCAAACTTTATCGGGCTTGCAAAGCGCGGATTTTATGACGGTCTGATCTTTCACCGCGTGATCAATGATTTCATGATTCAGGGCGGGTGCCCGGAAGGCACTGGCACCGGCGGCTCTGGCACGAACATCAAGCTGGAGATCCATCCTGAACTGACCCATGTCGACGGCACCCTTGCGATGGCGCGATCCCAGCATCCGGACAGTGCATCCAGCCAGTTCTATATCTGCGACGGAGCGCAGTCTTTTCTGGACGGGCAGTATGCGGTATTTGGCAAGGCAATCGACGGGATGGATGTCGTGCGGGCGATCGCAGAGGTGAAAACCGGCTCTGGCGACAAGCCGGTGGAGGATGTTGTGATTATCAAAGTTTCTATTGCAGATCGTGAATAAAAGCGAACGCACATAAAAATTTGGACAATCCGTTCACGCCCGCGGCAAGACCAATAACTGCTAACATATAGCGGCGATGGTTGTGCCCCAAGGGATATTACCGCCATGCTCCAGATGCGCCGCCGGCGGTTCCGGCTCGTGCGATGCCGCAATACTCGCCGCCGGCTGATGTCAGTGGCGACAGCCGCGTCACCTCGCCCGGGCGCTCTCGTGATCCTGCAAGGCTGCGGCTGGCGCGATAGAATTATAATAACTCAACACAAATCCACATCCATAGGAGAACTGATTGAAATGAGCGAGTTTGAGGCATTCAAACGCATGGAAAAGGAGTTAGAAGAAAAATATCCGCATAAAGTCATCGCAATGTACAACGGAAAAGTTGTTTCTATTGGAGATACTTATGATGCGGTGGTGAAAAGGTTACGTGAATTGGGGATCAGAGAACCGTTCATACACCGGCTTGGGCCATCAGAGGATACCATTGCAATATTGTAGGGCGTAACATGGATTTTCAATATCGAGATGGTAAACCGATACTCCCGGTGCAAATAAGCGGCAGTGCCGAGAAGATTAGTTTAATCGGAATTCTTGATTCTGGCGCAGATTATTGCACTGCTCCGAGAGCGATATGTGAGGAATTGCTGAACACAGTACGGGAACAGGAGATATACATCCCCGGAGGAGCGCTGATGTTGCCTGTGTTCAAAGGGGCAGTGGCTGTAGGCGATATAGAGAAAGAAGTTGAAATTATTGGAGTGGATATGCACCCAAGATTGAATATCGACTGTCTTGTTGGCAGAGTTTTCTTCGGAACAATGAATGTTCATCTGCTTGGAAAGTCTGGTAAGTTGGTTTTGGATTGGTAGGAGCTAACATAATATAAGAACGGTAAATTCGACCCCGATCCCCGGCGGTGGCAGCGCGGACAATTGCCCGCTCATGCCCCCATAGAGCGACACGCCGCAGAAAGGCAACCTCAATGGCGACGACCAGATCACCCCCGCGTACGTCAGCGATCGCGCTCCAGATCGCAGCCGGCGGCGGTTCCGTCCGTGCGACCCCACGACACTCGCCGCCGCTGCCTTCGCCGCAGTCATCACAGCGATTTCTGGCTCCGGCACGCCTCGACGAACGCGCCTGCGAACCGCCGGTACGAACACGCATGTAGGTGCGCGTAACCTGCAAGCGTGTTTTCCACAATGATCCCATCCCAGCCCTCTTTAATGCCGGTTCCGCGCTGAAGCCTGATTGCGAAGACTGTATCGTCGGGAATGTCAGTGATTATCGAATGATGAAACTCGTGCCCCCGGAAGGCGTCGCCCGCCCCGCCGATCGGTGTCGCCATCGTGAAGCTGCCGATGTTGTAGCTCACAACCTTGCCCCGCATCTCGACGGTGATCGGAATTGCGCCGACCATCCCGAAGGTCTCACCAGACATCCCGTGCATGCCGCTCTTTGTTACGATGCGCTCTGCAAGATACATCAGTCCGCCGCACTCGCCGTATATCGGCATGTTGTCTGACGACGCTCTCCGGATGCTACGCCGCATACTCTCGTTTGCCTCGAGTTCTCCTGCAAACAGTTCGGGATAGCCGCCCCCGATGTATACCCCGTCCACAGAAGGAAGCGTGGCATCGTGCAGCGGGCTGAAATACACGATCTCCGCACCCCGCAATTCAAGCAGATCGATATTATCTCTGTAATAGAAATTGAACGCTTCATCGAGTGCCACACCTATCCTGACCGGATCTTGGGCACCCTTCCCAGCTACATCTACAAAGATATCAGGTTCCGGGACGTTTAGC
>JAUWHQ010000243.1 GCA_030605805.1 Methanosarcinales archaeon
TAGTGCACGATCGTGAAGATTCGATCTTCAGGACTGGCTTGTAAGTAAGTGGGCACGATGCGCTGAGCCAAAAATTGAGATATAGGGGTACCCATGCGCTGAGCCTTTTAGGGTGCACGATGCGCTGAGCCATTCCAGATACTGTTATAGAACGTCAGCGAAAAATCCTTTGCGAAGAAGAATTCGTGAGTCTCGATGAAATATAGGATATTGATTGGAGAGACCGCTCGCAAACAGCTTAAAAGTCTACAAGATGGCGAGCGTGAGCGAATCCTGTCAAATCTCGAAGAGTTAGAGTTATATCCAAGGAAAAGACGTGCAAAAGCAGATATAAAGAAATTGCACATATCAGGGTATGTAGGCTCGGATGTGTTCGGTTTCTCGGGTTCTGTGGATATACTGTTGCGGGCGTCGTGATTACCGGATTTTCAGACAGCCCCCTCCACGCCAAATTCGATCGTGAAAGCCGTCCCCCCACCAGGGTCACGGATGATTGACAGGGTTCCCTGCAACTGATCTTCCGCCAGGATCCTTACCAGACGCAGACCAAACAGTTTGGGCGCATTGATATCGAACCCATCTGGCAATCCAACGCCGTCGTCGCTTACTGTCAGACTGACCTCACCGCGCTTCGATGCAACAAGGCTGATCTCGACTGCCCCTTCATCTCTGCCAACGAAAGCATGTTTCAGAACGTTCGTCAACAGTTCATTGATGATCAACCCGATGGGCACTGCAATGGATATCGGTAACGGATAATCGGTTACATGGATGATCGGAGTAATCTTCGTGTCCCGAACCTGATAACATTGGAACGATTGCTTCAGTAGCGTATCTACAAACTCCTCCATGTTTATTTCTGATAAATCTCTGTGCCCATACAATTGAAGATGAATAAGAGCCATAGTATTTATTCTATTTCTGGATTCGGTGAGTACATCCCTCGCGTTCTGGTCGCTGGTAGCGTGCGCCTGCATATTGAGCAGGCTCGCCACGACCTGGAGATTGTTCTTTACGCGGTGATGTATCTCCTGCAACATGACCTCTTTCTCCCGGAGAGACTTTCTTATCTGATCTTCCGCCTGCTTCCGCTCGGTGATGTCACGGGCAATCGCCAGAGAGAATCTTCTACCACCAATTTCAAAGAAATTCCCGGTAACCTCCACGGGTAGGAGTGTTCCGTCTTTCTTCCGCTGGTTCACCTCGAATGTCGATTCTTTTGCCATCCCTTTCCGAACTTTCCGAAACTCCTCGTATCCGGTGGGCTCGGCATCAATCTCGCTAATGCTCAGTTTTAGCAACTCTTCCCTGCTGTATCCGAGCGAATCACAAGCCGCCTTGTTGACACCCACGAACCTTCCGGTCTCATCAGTCAGGAATATAGCATCCTTAGCCGTCTCAAAGAGCGCCCTGTACCTCTCCTCGCTCTCCTTGAGTGCGTCCTCTGCCGCCTCGTGTTTCTCTTCCAGTTCCATACCATAAAGCGCAAACGCTATGTCTGAGGCAACCTCCTCGAGGAGTTCCTTCTCCTCATCCTCCTCGGCAGCAACATCCGGTGCGAACGATATGACAAGCAGCCCGAAGAGCTTCTCCGCGTGCTCGAGACGGATGATCGCGGTTCCTTTGCCGGCACATGCACTCGTAAGAAAGCAATCCCCGCACTCTCCGGACATGTCCACGACTGTGAAGAGATCCTCCTGCAGGAGTGCGTTTCTGATGCAGGGTGGATGATCGCCGCTTATCACACGCTCGCAGAAACCGGAGATGTCTTCCCTGAAACCTGATCCCGCTGCCATAGCAAAGGTTTCGCCATCCTGCAAGAATCCGATCCACGCAGTATCGTAGCCCCGTGCCTCGATGAGGGCATCGCACGCTTTCTTAAGGAGCCTGTTTCGGTCCTTCTCAACCACGATCAACTGATTAACATTTCTGATGGCTTGAAGGACGCTGTTTAGGTGCCTGATGCGCTCTTCAGCGGCTCTGCGCTCGGTTATGTCCTCCGCCGCGCAGATCACATACTCGACGTCTCCGTCGATGTTCAGTTTCGGTGTCTTTGTGATGGATAGCAGGCGCGTCTCTCCCCTGCCATTCCTGACCCACGCCTCGGTACGAACCTGTTTTTTCTTCTCAAAGACCTTTCTGTTACTGGCGATGCAAATATCACATTCCTCTCTGCCGATCAGATCGTGCATATTCTTATCTTCCAGATTTTCCTTCTCCCGCCCCAAAAATTCCGCACGGGCTCTGTTTACGGCGCCGTAGGTCTCCACATCAGTCAGGTACCAGATCTGGGTCTCGATGTTGTCGAGCAGCAGTCTCTGCTCTTCTGATTTCCTGCGCTCCAGTTGTACGAGGAACGTCTGCGCGACTATCCTGACCAGACCGCCTTCCTTCTCCAGTTCGCCGCATATCCGGGTTACCTCTTCTCCGGTGTAACGATCCCTATCATCCAGTGCTGCGGCATTAATTTTTTTATTTACGAGTTCCCTGGCAGTCTCTATGCCGATACTCTGAGCATAAGTGTCTATCAGTTCACTCTTCCTTACTTTCATCGCATATCCTTTTCCCTCTCGCTATGCAGTCTTGTTGCCATCGGGCAGGAGCAGGACAACAGACGTGGTATTGTGAAAGCCACTGAACTGCCCGGGCTCCAGGCGGATCTCGCCGTACGTCTCCCAGCCCAGAAGGGGGACTCCAGGGAGAACTTTCTTGAAGCGGTCCACAGCCTCGGAGAATCTACTCCCGAGCATCAACTGCCTGACCGCGCAGTCAAAGACGAGTATCCCGGCAAATTCAGAGTAACCCGCGTTCTTTGCAGACTCCTTTGCTAACACGGCAGCCTCCTCGGCGGCATTGATATGGTTCTCCTGATCGCTGCCGTCCATGATCCGAAAAACAGATCCTTCGGTGATTCCACAGGTGAAACGAAGAGAGCCATCTTCGTTTATGCTCATAGGCCATCTTATCTTGTACTGACCTTCCTTTTCCGTAGCCAGACCAAGTATGTAATTGGTGAAAAACTGCGCAATCTCCACCGGGTCAACGAGTTTTTCTACATTCACACCCATATTTCGGGCGGCTTTTGCGGTCTCTTCCTTCCATACATCCCATGCCGGCATATCATTGATTTCGTAGAGCAGATTGCCCTGTGCCTTTGTCACTTTGAGTGTCCTGCTAAGAGGGGTGTGCCCGTGCTTAACACCGGTAAAGAGAGGCATCTTCGAGGCAAAGAGGCAGATACCGAGTGCATCGGTGGCAACGCGTTCATCACAAAATACAAAAGTCTCTTCCATCCTGAAATCGTCGCCAGCCATGCCTCCGACGATCCTCATCTCCGGGTCAAGGATGTATGAGGCAAGCAGCGTAACCTCCTCGCCCACGCCGGACAAACCATCGATCAGGACGATGGCGGTCATGTATGGATAGCCTGCCACCTCACCAGGCATCTTTGCTGCAATCTCCTTTATTGCTGCTTCCGGATCCTCTGTTACGCCTTCAGCTATGGCAGTGAAGACTTTGATCTCGTCTGATGCGAGTAAACCCACAGCCACGCTTCCGCTTTCAACTTCCCTTTCGGTAAACTCTCCTGCTGAAGAGGCTCCGATCAAAGGCGCATTACCAGTGGCTTCTCTCACTGCATCTACCACTTCTCTGTGATCGTACTCGCTTGAGGAATACACGATGGATAAATCGATTCTGCCGCCTTTTAATTTCTCTTTCGCTTGCATCACGGCTTCTCTGGCTACTGCCGCAGCGCTGCCATCTCCAATACATAGCCCGGTTGCTAATCTTGTTGGCATTATACCCCTTTCGCACTTCCAGTTTTCTGCTTTAGTGTTTGGGGTGCCGCTACTTAACGGTTGCGATCTTTCAAGAGCTCCCAAAACCCCCGGGGTCGAGAAGGAGACTGTGGTGCAGTCGGGTGAGACACCACGCCTCCCGCACCGCTGCCTTGCCGCAGCCATACAAAGAGTACATTCTTATCCACGCAGTCGAAATAAAATATCCGGATGCCGGCACACCCGCAGGTCACGCAGACCGTTGAGGACTCTCACATCATCTACACCCAGCGCACCGACCGGACCGTAAGGACGATCGATTACGATTACAAGCGGTGCTGCGGCTGCGGCATCTGCGTCGATCTCTGCCCGACAGACGCACTCGAACTCGGCGACATGCAGGCTATCGGGACCGGGCTGGATGCGCCGCCCGTGCTCCTTGATCCGGATAAATGCTCGTTCTGCGGGATGTGTGCTGCATTCTGCCCGACAAAAGCAGTTAAGATAGATATCGATGGAGAAGACGCCGTAAAACGCGAATGCTATCCGCATATCGAGCCAAAGGCGCAGGCAAACGAAAACTGCCTCCCATGCAGCCTCTGCGAGCCTGTATGCAGTTCGGATGCGATCAAAGTCGAATACACATTCCCGAAGAAAGAAGAGATCATACTGTTTAGAGAGGGGATAACCGGCGAGATCACCATCGATCCTGAAAAATGCAACTTCTGCGGCATCTGCGCATATTTCTGCGATGCATTCATACTGATTCCAAAAGAGAAAGGTGAAATAACCCCGATCGATCCTGTACCGTTTGAAAACATCCTCATCGATGAAGAACGCTGCGATTACTGCGTGCTCTGCGAGGATATCTGTCCTGAAGATGCAATCAAGGTTAGGGGTGAAAGGAGTGCGGACGCGACCGCGCCCCCTATATCAGGCACGCTCTCTGTCAGCGACGACTGTGTTGCATGTGGCTGGTGCAGAAGCGTCTGCCCTTACAGGGGCATCGACGTTTTCAAGCCGTTTGAAGGGGAAATCCGGCTGATCGAGAACCATCTCGTGAAATGCGACCCGCTTGGCTGCCATGCGTGTTTCAATGTCTGCCCTGC